>NZ_JAJSOS010000016.1:0-103179 GCF_021283185.1 Buttiauxella cochleicola | reverse complement strand
TTTCAGAGTCAAGCGTTTATTTTCGCTTTTCATCTGGCTGACAAGCCGGTTTGTAAGCCGTTGTGCCGTGTCAGTGGAGGCGCAGTATAGGGATTTTCTGGGGGCTGACAAGTGTTTATTGCAAATAAATGACTGAGCGCATCTTTTTTCATCAAAACGGGTATTTTGGACACTATTTGATGTTTAAGCGAGCTATCTCGCGGGCGAAACGCGTCACCTGAGGCCAATCTGTATAAACAACTTCTTTGCTAATATCCGTTTCACCGCCTGTCATCTTCATAATCAAACGAATCATCATGCGATCGTACCAGCTATAACGCGGGTAACGCAGCGCACCAGCAAACACTGCACAGTGTTTTGGTTGCCACGGCGAGGTCAGCAAGAACTTACGCGTATAAGAGTTGGTTTGTGGTGAACGCTTCTCTGGTTTGCGTGCAACCAGGTTTACGGAAAAGAAAGCGCTTGGGATGTTGTTCAGCACTTGCTGATGCTTCTTCACAAACGCCGCAACTGATGAATGAAAGTGTCCGTACCGAATAGACGCGCCAATAACGACGCGCTCATAGTTATCCCAGGCAATATCTTTGGTGCGATGCAGATTAACCACATCGCTCTCTACGCCCAGCTCTTTCAGCTCAGATGCTATATAAGAAGCAATCTCGCGAGTTTGACCATCACGGGTCGAAAACAGAATCAAAGTTCTCACTGCAGGCTCCGGTTACTCTCGCCAGAAAGTTGGCGTGAACAGTACGAGTAAGGTAAACACTTCAAGACGGCCAAACAGCATGTTGGCAATCAGTATCCATTTCGCCACTGGGTTCATGCTGGCAAAATTATCCGCCACAACCCCCAACCCTGGGCCAAGGTTATTTAATGTTGCTGCGACGGAAGCAAAGGCCGAGAAGTCATCCACGCCAGTCGCGATGATGGCGAGCATGCTGACGATAAAGACCAGTGCATAAGCAGAGAAGAATCCCCATACCGCTTCAAGGATACGTTCTGGTAACGCACGGTTCCCAAGCTTAATGCTATACACCGCATTTGGGTGCACCAGGCGTTTAAGCTCGCGGTTACCCTGCTTGAATAACAGCAGGATACGAATGACCTTGAGGCCACCACCCGTTGAACCAGCACAGCCGCCTATAAAAGCAGAGCACAGTAACAACACAGGTAAGAACAGAGGCCAGCGTGCAATGCTGTCTGTAGTAAATCCCGCAGTTGTCGCCATTGAGACAACCTGGAAGAATGCCTGATTCAGCGTTAACAGTGCCGTCTGGTAAGTATTATGGAACCACAATACGAGGGTACAGATAGCCACCAGCGTCAGTTGCACGCCAATGAACATACGGAACTCAGGGTCGCGCCAATAGACTTTTAAATTACGCCCGCTTAATAAAGAGAAGTGCAGGCCATAGTTACAACCGGAGATCAGTAAGAAGATGGCAATAATAGTGTTAATCGTTGGGCTATCGAAATAGCCGATACTGGCATCGTGAGTAGAAAATCCACCAATGGCGATCGTCGCAAAACTGTGGCCTATCGCGTCAAACGCAGGCATACCCGCAAACCAAAGCGCCAGTGCACAAGCAACCGTTAGCAAGACATAAATGAGCCACAGTGTTTTTGCGGTGTCAGCAATACGCGGGCGCATTTTGTTATCTTTAAGCGGCCCCGGCATTTCCGCGCGATATAACTGCATCCCACCGACGCCCAAGATTGGCAGTATTGCCACTGCCAACACGATGATCCCCATACCGCCAAACCATTGCAGCATTTGCCGATAAAACAAAATCGCGTGTGGGAGCGTATCCAGCCCAACAAGTGTCGTCGCCCCGGTGGTGGTTAAGCCCGAGAATGATTCAAAGAACGCATCGGTAATAGTGAGATTAGGCTGTTCCGCAAAAATAAAGGGCAACGCCCCCACACTCCCCAGCACCGTCCAGAACAATACGACGATCAGGAACCCTTCTCGAGGTTTGAGCTCGCTTTTCTGTCGCCTGTTAGGCCACCACAAAAAAGAACCAATGAGTAACGCTGCGAAGAAAGTCTGGGTGAAAGCTCGGCCAGCACCATCGCGATAAATTAAAGCTACCAACCCTGGAATAATCATGGTCACGGAAAAAAGAATAACTAACAGACCAACGATTCGGGTTATGGCGCGAAAATGCATTTCAGCCGCTTCCTTAACTATCAAAAAATAACGAGAGGGAATTATTATTCAGCCGGCAATAAATGCAATGCACCGCGGCTAAAATCAGCAAGTCTGACTGAAAAATCAGCGAATTTTGCTTGTGGCAATGCCACACGTAATAATACAGATGCTTGAAAATCACTTTGCATCACAATGCCGTCGTACTGCTTGAGCAGAGTTTCGATTCCGGCAAGCTGTGCGTAGTCACATTGCAAAGTATATTCGGTTAACGGAACTTTGAGCACAGTAGGCAATTGGTTTAATGCCGCCTGCACACCGCCACCATAAGCTTTCACCAAACCGCCTGTTCCGAGTTTGATTCCGCCAGAGTAGCGAACGACTACAGCTGTAATTTCACCAATACCACTTCCCATAAGCTGGGCAAGCATTGGTTTTCCAGCAGTGCCTGCGGGTTCGCCATCATCAGAAAAGCCTAACTGCTGCGAGTCATTCGGCGCACCAGCCACCCAGGCCCAGCAATGATGCCTGGCATCCGGGTGTTCAGAACGTGTTTTTTCAAGAAACGCTTTCGCCGCTATTACACCAGCCGTATGCGCGACCAGCGTAATAAAGCGACTTTTCTTGATTTCCTCACTGAACGTGACGGACTCAGCAGGAATCAGCCAGCTATCCATTACGCCAGTTTCAAATCACGCGTCATGTTTTCAACACTGTTTTCATAAACAATCACGTTGTCTTCAATGCGAACGCCACCGAAAGGTTTCATTGCTTCAATACGCTGCCAGTCAAAGTGTTTGCTGTACTGGCCTTCGCGCCACGGCGCGAGTAAAGATTCAATGAAGTAAATGCCCGGCTCGATAGTCAGAACCATACGCGGTTCCAGAATACGCGTGCAGCGCAGATACGGATATTGAGAAGGGGCAGCAAGGTGCGTACCGGTGTCATCCTGCATGAAGCCAGCGACATCATGAACCTGCAGACCCAATGGGTGGCCTAAACCGTGTGGCATAAATGGCCCAGTAATACCGGTTTCAACCATCGCTTCTTCGCTGATACCCGTTACCAGCTTATGGCGGTTCAACAGTTTCGCGATGCGCTGATGGAACTGAATATGGTAATCGGTGTAACGCACACCCGCTTTCAGGGTGTCAATTAACGCAAGTTGCTCGGTGTTAACGTCTTTCACCAATTGAGCGTAATCATTGTCGCTATTTGCCGACCAGGTACGCGTTAAATCAGCCGCATAACCGTTGTATTCCGCGCCAGCATCTAAAAGGAAGCTACGCATTTCCGCAGGAGCGCGATTATCTAATTTGGTGTAGTGCAGAACCGCTGCGTGTTCGTTGAGTGCCACAATATTGCCATATGGCACATCGGTATCGCGGTGTCCTGTTGCAGTCAAATAAGCCTGGTTGATATCGAACTCACTCATTCCAGACAGGAAGGCTTCATGAGCTGCCTGATGGCCAACCACTGCGGTTTTCTGCGCTTCCCGCATGCACGCCAATTCATAATCTGTTTTATAAGAGCGATAGTAATGCAGGTAATCAATCACCCCTTTAGGGTTGACGTTAGCACCCTGAATTTCAAGCTGCACAGCACGCTCTGGTACTGGGCCGATGTAACCGATATTGCCACGTGCAGCAGGCAATTGGCTGCCAATGCCATCTGCTTTTGGCAAAGCAATCACTTCAATTTCGTCAGTCCAGAAGGATTCTGGCAGCGGCTCAACGTTGTGCCAGTAATCAACCGGCAAGTAGAACCACAGTTTCGGTTTGTTAACGCCATCCACCAGCAGCCAGCAGTTTGGCACTTGTGTCACCGGAACCCAGGCTTTGAATTGTGGGTTAACTTTGAACGGATATGGATGATCATCGAGGAAGACGTTGACCAGCTCGCCCGAGTGAATCAACAGCGCGTCGAGATTAAAACGCGCCAGAACATTGCGGGTACGTTCCTGCAAAGTTGCCACATGATCTTTATAAAGTGAGGCCAGTGAATCCATGATTTACCCTTCTGTTTTTTTCATAAACTGAACGCCACGCATCTTAGCACACCGTAAAGTTTGCGAACTTATTTCCAGTGGCTGTGATCATCTTTGCAAATATTTAAAGAGTTATTTGCATTTCATTAACATCAATTCCACACTCCTCTCCATCTGGTACGACCAGATCCCATTGCTGGATTCAGGAGACTGACATGCTCTACCAAGGTGAAACCTTACATCTCGACTGGCTGGAAGATGGCATCGCAGAATTGGTATTCGATGCACCCGGCTCAGTGAATAAACTCGACACCGCGACCGTTGCGAGCCTCGGGCACGCGCTGGATGTGCTGGAAAAGCAGCCGCAGTTAAAAGGCCTACTGCTCAGTTCCAATAAAGCAGCGTTTATTGTCGGTGCAGATATTACCGAATTCCTGTCGCTGTTCCTGGTTCCTGCGGAACAACTGACTCACTGGCTGCAATTCGCCAACAGCGTTTTCAATCGCCTGGAAGATTTACCGGTCCCGACCATTTCGGCAGTTAATGGTTATGCCCTTGGCGGCGGCTGTGAATGTGTGCTGGCAACAGATTACCGTCTGGCCACACCTGATACCCGCATCGGCCTGCCAGAAACCAAACTGGGCATCATGCCTGGCTTCGGTGGTTCTGTACGTCTGCCACGTTTACTGGGTGCTGACAGCGCGCTGGAAATTATCACCGCCGGGAAAGATGTCGGCGCGGTTGAAGCGCAAAAACTCGGTTTAGTTGATGGTGTCGTTAAAACTGAAAAACTGCGCGATGGCGCACTGGCAATACTGCGCCAGGCAATTAATGGCGATCTGGACTGGAAAGCCAAGCGCACACCGAAGCTGCAACCGCTGAAACTGAGCAAGATCGAAGCCACTATGAGCTTCACCATTGCCAAGAGCATGGTGATGCAGATTGCCGGTAAGCATTACCCGGCACCAATGACCGCCGTAAAAACAATTGAAGCAGCGGCACGTCTGGGCCGTGATGAAGCATTAAAACTGGAGACTCAAAGTTTCGTGCCGTTGGCGCGTTCTAATGAGGCCCGTGCGCTGGTCGGGATTTTCCTTAACGACCAATACATAAAAGGTCAGGCGAAAAAGCTGACCAAAAATACCGAAACCCCGAAACAGGCCGCCGTTCTTGGCGCCGGAATTATGGGCGGCGGCATTGCTTACCAGTCTGCCTGGAAAGGCGTACCGGTATTAATGAAGGATATTAACGAAAAGTCACTGGAGCTGGGCATTAACGAAGCCAGCAAACTGCTAAACAAACAGCTGGAACGTGGAAAAATCGACGGCATGAAACTGGCGGGCGTGATTGCAACCATTCATCCGACGCTCGATTACGCAGGTTTTGAGCGTGTCGATGTGGTCGTTGAAGCGGTTGTTGAAAACCCGAAAGTGAAAAAAGCGGTTCTGGCGGAAGTGGAAGACAAAGTGCGTCCGGACACCGTGCTGGCGTCGAACACCTCGACTATTCCGATTGGCGAACTGGCAAACAGCCTGAAGCGCCCGGAAAACTTCTGCGGTATGCACTTCTTCAACCCGGTGCATCGCATGCCATTAGTGGAAGTGATTCGCGGCGAGAAAACGTCTGAGCAAACCATCGCGAAAGTCGTGGCGTGGGCCAGCAAAATGGGCAAAACGCCAATCGTGGTGAACGACTGCCCGGGCTTCTTCGTCAACCGCGTTCTGTTCCCATACTTTGCAGGCTTTAGCCAGTTGATGCGCGACGGTGCCGATTTCCGTCAAATCGACAAAGTGATGGAAAAACAGTTCGGCTGGCCAATGGGTCCGGCGTATCTGTTGGATGTGGTCGGTATTGATACCGCGCACCACGCGCAGGCGGTGATGGCTGCAGGATTCCCACAGCGCATGCAGAAAGATTATCGCGATGCCGTTGATGCGATGTTTGATGCAGGCCGTTATGGCCAGAAAACCCAGCAGGGTTTCTATCGCTACAAACAAGACAGCAAAGGCAAACCACGTAAAGAGCAGGATGAAGCAACCGTCAGCCTGCTGGCTGATGTCAGCAAACCACGCCACGACTTCAGCGACGAAGAGATCATCGCTCGCATGATGATCCCAATGGTCAACGAAGTGGTACGTTGCCTGGAAGAAGGCATTATCGCAAGCCCGGCCGAAGCCGATATGGCACTGGTTTATGGGCTCGGATTCCCTCCTTTCCACGGCGGTGCCTTCCGCTGGTTGGACACCATTGGCAGCGCCAAATATCTCGATATGGCTCAGCAGTATGAGCATCTCGGCCCGCTATACCAGGTGCCAGATGGTCTACGTATAAAAGCGTCCCGTAACGAGCCGTACTATCCACCGGTTGAAGCCGCGCGCCCAGCCAGTGACCTGAAAAGTGCCTGAGGAGTGATCATGGAAAAGGTTGTAATTGTTGATGCCATCCGCACCCCGATGGGCCGTTCAAAAGGCGGTGCGTTCCGTAACCTGCGTGCAGAAGATCTTTCCGCCCATTTGATGCGTGGGATTCTCTCACGTAACCCGGCACTTGAAGCCGCAGCACTTGATGACATTTATTGGGGCTGCGTGCAGCAGACGCTGGAGCAAGGTTTTAATATCGCGCGTAATGCGTCATTGCTGGCAGAAATCCCACATTCGGTTCCGGCTGTCACCGTAAACCGCCTGTGTGGTTCTTCGATGCAAGCGCTGCACGATGCTGCTCGTATGATTCAAACCGGGGATGCACATGCTTGTCTGATTGGTGGCGTGGAACATATGGGCCATGTGCCGATGAGCCACGGTGTTGATTTCCATCCGGGTCTGAGTCGTAACGTGGCTAAAGCGGCAGGCATGATGGGTTTAACCGCCGAAATGCTGTCGCGCATGCACGGTATCAGCCGTGAGATGCAGGACCAGTTTGCTGCTCGTTCACACCAACGAGCATGGGCTGCAACCGAAGCTGGTCATTTCAAAAATGAAATTCTGCCGATCAGCGGTCATGACGCAGACGGCGTGCTCAAACGTTTTGATTATGACGAAGTGATTCGCCCGGAAACTACCGTTGAAGGTCTGGCCGCTCTGAAACCCGCATTTGACCCGGTCAACGGAACCGTCACGGCGGGCAGCTCTTCTGCTCTTTCCGATGGTGCTTCAGCCATGTTGCTGATGAGCGAATCACGCGCCAAAGAGCTTGGCCTGAAGATTCGCGCTTATGTTCGCTCTATGGCGGTCGTTGGCTGTGATCCTTCCATTATGGGTTACGGACCTGTTCCGGCATCACAACTGGCATTGAAAAAAGCGGGCCTGACTGCCGCCGATATTGACCTGTTTGAGATGAACGAAGCATTCGCTGCACAGATCCTGCCATGTATTAAAGATCTGGGTCTGATGGATAAGATCGACGAGAAGATTAACCTGAACGGCGGTGCGATTGCGTTGGGTCACCCGCTCGGTTGTTCCGGTACGCGCATTAGCACCACGTTATTGAATCTGATGGAACGTCGTGATGCGCAGTTTGGCCTCGCCACCATGTGCATCGGATTAGGTCAGGGTATTGCCACTGTTATTGAAAGAGTTTAAGGAATTAATACCCTAAATTAAGAGGTCATCCCCTAAATAATTCGAGTTGCATCGCGGCGGCAACTGAGTGAATACCCGGGAGCATAGATAACTATGTGACCGGGGTGAACGAAGACAGCCAACAAAGAGGCAGCACGAATTATGACGGGGAAGGTTTAGTTGCTGTTGTTCCCGCCTGTCAGGGGCGGGTTTTTTCTTCTCCTCGAACCTCCCTCGCTGTACATATATTGCTCTGAACATCTCAACGTTCTATATTTCGCCTGGCTATGACGCCATTCTAATTAAGGGAATAAGATGAAGATTGTTCCGGCTTTACTGATGACCAGCCTATGTCTGGCCTCTATCGGGGCCAATGCAGCGGAATCGGGTGATATCAAAACGGCTAAAGATTGCCTGGCTTATGGAAAGCGGGTCATGAAAAACAACCCAGATATGATGATTGTGCTAAATCAGGCAAAAATAAAAAACGAAGGGATTCAGATTAACAGATACGAAGAAAAGATAGGCAAGCAGCCTGTGTCTAGCGAGGTTGTGGCAACTATAAGCAGTTCGCAAGAAATACGCGGCTCCATTCTGTGTCTGTATGAATCAGACAAAAAACCGCTCTATTTCCATTACACACCGTTTGAATAAACGTTGTTAACACTTGGCCACCGCATAAAACGGTGGCCTTTATGCATCAGATAAACGAGAACGCATCACCAAACATGCGATCAACCTGCGCACTACGTTCATTGCAGAACAAGTCGCGGGCAATTTTCGCCATCTCAAAACGCCCGGCAATATAGATATCGTGCCCGGCAAGCGTTCCGTAATCCTGCATCACCGCAGTCAGCACAGTGCCAGTACGCCCACGCCAACCTGCTTCAGGTTGTTCAACAACCGCTTCAACACGCAGATTTGGATGAACCACGGACAGCGCTTCCAGCTCAGACAGGTCATAAAGATGTTTATCTTCACGGCCGCCCCAGTAAATCGCGATTTCACGTTGTGGATTACGCGCCAGCGCCGTCAGCAAAATTGAACGCACATAAGAGAAGCCGGTACCGCCAGCAATCAGAATCAACGGACGATCTTCATCGTCGCGCAGCCAGGCATCGCCGTGTGGAATATCAACAACGATCTCTTTTTCTTTCAAAATACGGTCCATCACGGCCATGGCGTACAGATTAATCTCTGACGCGCCAATGTGCAGCTCGATAAACTCGTGGTCGCTCGGCGTGGATGCCATGGAGAACGGACGTTTGTCGCGCTCATCCATCACCACCATCAAATACTGCCCGGCCTGAAAGGAGAACTTCGCTTCCGGCAGTAATCGAACGCGATATACCGTGTCGGTTATCGCTTCTACCGAGGTCACTTTACAGCTTAAGGTTGTCATGCTTCCCCTCTGTCGGGTCAATAATGCAAAACCGTAAAATCCGCCACTCAGGCGTTTTTACTGTCGTCGAAAATAGCCAGCTCATCCCAGATTGCATCAATACGCGCGCATACTTCTGCATCTTTCTTAATAGGACGACCCCATTCACGTTGGGTTTCCCCAGGCCATTTATTGGTGGCATCCAGTCCCATTTTTGAACCAAGACCGGAAACCGGCGAGGCAAAATCCAGGTAATCAATTGGCGTGTTTTCTACCAGTACGGTATCACGCGCCGGGTCCATACGCGTGGTGATGGCCCAAATTACATCGTTCCAGTCACGCGCGTTGACATCATCATCACAAACGATGACAAACTTGGTGTACATAAACTGTCGCAGGAAAGACCACACTCCCATCATCACGCGCTTAGCATGGCCAGCGTATTGCTTCTTGATGGTGACAACCGCAAGGCGATAAGAGCAGCCTTCCGGCGGCAGATAAAAATCGACAATTTCCGGGAATTGTTTCTGCAAAATCGGCACAAACACTTCGTTAAGTGCCACACCCAGAACCGCAGGTTCATCCGGTGGACGTCCGGTGTAAGTTGAGTGATAAATCGCATTCTGCCGCTGGGTAATATGCGTCACGGTAAATACCGGGAAGTCATCTACTTCATTGTAGTAACCCGTGTGGTCACCATATGGCCCTTCCGGTGCCATTTCACCTGGCTCGATATAACCTTCAAGCACAATTTCCGCACTGGCAGGCACTTCGAGATCGTTGGAAATACACTTCACGACTTCCGTTTTTGTGCCGCGCAGCAAACCAGCAAACGCATATTCGGAAAGCGTATCAGGCACCGGCGTTACCGCGCCAAGAATAGTGGCAGGATCTGCACCTAACGCGACTGAAACCGGGAAACGCTCACCCGGATGTTCCGCACACCACTCCTGGAAATCAAGTGCGCCGCCGCGATGCGACAACCAACGCATAATCAGTTTGTTTTTACCAATAAGCTGCTGGCGATAAATGCCCAGATTCTGGCGCTCTTTATACGGGCCACGCGTGACCGTCAAACCCCAGGTAATCAGAGGTGCTGCATCTTCCGGCCAGCATTGCATGATAGGGATGCGCGTCAAATCGACTTCATCACCCTCAAAGATTTGTTCCTGACAAGGGGCGTTACGCAGGCGCTTAGTCGGCATATTCAGAACTTGTTTAAACTGTGGCAGCTTATCGAACAAGTCGCGGAAACCTTTCGGTGGCTCCGGCTCTTTCAGGAAGGCCAGTAATTTACCCACTTCGCGCAGCGCCGACACATCTTCCTGCCCCATCCCCATCGCGACACGTTTTGGCGTGCCAAACAGGTTGCACAGCACTGGCATGTCATACCCTTTAGGGTTCTCAAATAGCAGCGCAGGGCCATTGGCGCGCAAAGTACGATCGGCAATTTCAGTCATTTCCAGGTACGGATCGACTGGCATTGCGATACGCTTTAGCTCACCGCGTTGTTCGAGTAGTTCCAGAAAGTCGCGTAGGTCGTGGTATTTCATGCAATTAATCGTAGTCAGGATTTGGCGGTCATTATACGGGCTTCATGCACAGCATGCTGTATTTTTGTTAATAACGCGTAAATGCTTATCTGATAACCAATCAGTGATTGGTTATACCTGAGCCGTCTATCCCTGATAACGGCCTTTTGCTATTCTTCCTCGGTTAATGAGGAAAAGAGACACTATGGAATCCTGGTATTTGTTGTACTGCAAACGAGGTCAATTACTACGGGCGCAAGAGCATCTCGAGCGTCAGGACGTGAATTGCCTTACCCCGATGATCAAAATTGAAAAGATCGTTCGAGGCAAACGCACTGCGGTCGATGAACCATTGTTCCCAAACTATATGTTTGTCCGGTTTGACCCTGAAAATATTCATACCACAACCATAAACTCTACGCGTGGCGTCAGCCATTTCGTGCGTTTCGGCAGCCTGCCGGCTACTGTACCGAGTGATGTGATTGAGCAGCTCATCAGCCACACCCCGGAGAACGTTCTGGACCCGGATACGCCGTACGAAGGCGATCGCGTGGTGATAACCGAAGGGGCATTCGAAGGTCTGGAGGCGATTTTTAGCGAACCAGACGGAGAAGCCCGCTCTATGCTGCTGCTCAACTTGTTGAATAAACAAGTGATGCAAAGTGTGAAGAATACGGATTTCAAAAAGACGTAAAAAAGGGCCAGCGATTGCTGGCCCTATATTTTGACTCTAGCGCTGCATTTGCTCGTCATGCAACCATTGCGCGACACGCTTCGAGAAGTACGTCAGCACACCATCAGCACCTGCGCGTTTAAAGCACAGTAACGACTCCATGATAGCCGGCTTTTCTGCCAACCAGCCGTTCTGAATCGCCGCCATATGCATCGCATATTCACCGGAAACCTGGTAGGCAAAAGTTGGCACGCCAAAGGTGTCTTTCACGCGGCGAACCACATCCAGATACGGCATACCTGGTTTTACCATCACCATATCTGCGCCTTCTTGCAGATCCTGAGCGACTTCCTGCAAAGCTTCATCGCTATTGGCCGGGTCCATCTGATAGGTCTTTTTATTGCCACCTTTCAGGTTGCCGGATGAGCCAATTGCGTCACGGAACGGGCCGTAATAGCACGATGCGTATTTCGCGGCATAAGACATAATCTGGGTATTCACGAAACCATCCAGCTCAAGCTGGTCGCGAATCGCCCCGATACGACCATCCATCATGTCACTTGGCGCGATGATTTCAGCCCCTGCTTCTGCATGAGACAGCGCCTGGCGCACCAGAATTTCACGCGTAATATCGTTGATAACGTAACCGTCTGCATCAATCACGCCGTCCTGACCGTGAGTAGTGTATGGATCAAGCGCAACGTCGGTCAGCAGACCCAGTTCTGGCACGGCATCTTTCAGTGCGCGAACCGCACGCTGAACCAGCCCGTTCGGGTTATAAGCTTCTTCAGCATGCAGCGACTTCCCTGCGCTCTCGATGACCGGGAACAGGGACAGCACCGGCACACCCAGCTTCGCAACGGCTTCCGCTTCTTTGAGCAGCAAATCGATAGTCATGCGGTAAACGCCCGGCATTGACGCCACTTCTTCCTGACGGTTCTGACCTTCCATCACAAACACAGGGTAGATAAGGTCATTAACCGTTAATTGATTTTCGCTCACCAGGCGGCGGCTGAAATCGTGACGACGGACGCGGCGCATACGGCGGCCAGGAAACGTACCGGGAAATGCATAGCTCATTTACTTTCTCCTGATTTAAGCCAACCGGAAAAGACGGCGGGCATTGTCATCTGTTACTTGCGCAAGCCAGGCGGGATCTTCTCCACGCCATTGAGCCACCTTGTTCAGGATATGCGGCAAGTAACAGGGTTCGTTCCGGCGGGAAGCAGGTTTTGGTTTTAGATCCCGCGGTAACAAATAGGGGGCATCGGTTTCCAGCAGCAGTTGATGTGCTGGGATCACCGGTAGCAATTCACGTAATTCTTGGCCACGGCGCTCATCGCACACCCAACCGGTCACGCCGATGAAAAGCCCACGCGCCAGACACTCACGCGCTTCATTTTCTGTACCGGTAAAGCAATGCAGCACCACACCTGGTAATTTATCGAGCCATGGGTCGAGCAGAGCAATAAAACGTTCGTGTGCCTCACGGCAGTGTAAAAATACCGGCATCATCAGGTCAGCCGCAAGGGCCAGTTGTGCGGTAAAAGCACGCTCTTGTTCAGCTGGTGTTGAGAAATTACGATTGAAATCCAGGCCACACTCGCCGATCGCGACCACTTCAGAAGCACCAGCAAGTTTGCGAATAGCCTCTGCCGTTTCGTCTTGCCACTGGCTGGCATCATGAGGGTGAACACCGGCGGTAGACCAGCACCCTTGATACTGTTGTGCCAGTAACAAAGCTTGCTCGCTTTCATGCAGGTTCGTGCCGGTCAGCAACATGCCGCTGACTCCCGCTGAATGCGCGCGAGCAACAACTTCTGCATGATCTTTCGCAAACTGTGAGCTGGTAAGATTTACACCGATATCAAACATAGCGCCTTCCAAACGACGACCGCCCTGATGGGCGGCCTGAAATTATGACTCTTTATTAGAGTGTTGGTCTTCTGCTTCTGGAGCATCTTCCGGGTCTTCTTCACCTCTTCTACGCCCTTTACCGACATAGAAACGAGAGAAGAACACGCCGACTTCAAACAGGCAGTACATCGGAATTGCCAGTAGTGTTTGCGAAAATACATCCGGCGGAGTCAACAGCATACCAACAACGAATGCACCAACCAGAATATACGGGCGCTTTTTCTTTAACGCTTCCGGGCTGGTTACACCCATCCAGCACAGCAGAATAATTGCTACCGGTACTTCAAAAGCCACACCAAATGCCATAAACAATGCCATGACAAAATCGAGGTATTTCGTTATGTCAGTAGACATCACGACCCCTATTGGCGCGGTTTTCGTCAGGAAACCAAACGCTAAAGGGAACACCACGAAATAGGCAAAAGCGATGCCGATATAAAACAGCATTGTGCTGGAGAACAGCAGTGGCATAACCAGTTTGCGCTCGTGTTTATAAAGCGCAGGCGCAATAAACGCCCAGATTTGATAAAGAATGATCGGTGCTGACAAGAACACCGAGACATAAATCGTCAGTTTAATAGGCGCAAAAAACGGTGATGCGACATCGGTAGCAATCATCGTTGAGCCTACCGGCATCTGGCTGATAAGCGGGGCGGAGACAATTTGGTAAATGTCGTTCGCAAAATAAACCAGTGCCAGGAAAATCACCAGCACAGCGATAATGCTATTTAATAGTCGCTTGCGTAGCTCAATCAGATGGCTGATAAGCGGTTGGGTATCTTCTACGGCCATGTTTACTGTTTATCACTCGAAGGTTGAGAAGACGCTGGTATTTTGGCTGGTTCTGCCACGGGTTTAATCTGAGGCTGGATCAACTCGTCAGAAACTGCCGCAGGTGCAGGAACTGTTTCCGGCTCAACGGCAGGAGCCTGATCGGGCGCACTGGCCTGGTGTGCTGCGGTGGCAGGAGTCACGCCGTCGTGGCTATCCTCGGCATCTTTTATCAATGGGTTATGGATGGTATGAGCCTCGTCACTCCCCTTTTCAGGTTCCTGAGTGTACGAGCGTTTCATTGACTCTGCAGCCTGACGCAGCTCATCCATTGATGCCTTTAGCTCTGGAGTGAGGTTATCCATGCTCGCCTTTTCAACCTTCTTCAGGCTGTCTTGCAGCTCCTGAATTTTCAGTTCCTGAACCAGTTCATTTTGCACAGTTGCCGCGAGCGAACGCAAAGCACGAACCCACCCGACAACCGTTTTAACTGCCACAGGCAAACGTTGTGGCCCGAGAACAATCAGGCCAATCACGAACACCAGTAGCAACTCACTGAAACCAATATCGAACACGGTTTACACCTGCTCTTTATCGTTGCTCTTTGCTTCGTCTTTCTTCACTTCGCCAGGCTGCTTATCAGCGAGTGTTTTCGCCGTGAAATCAGCATCCTGAACGGATTTATCTTTCTCTTTGTCTTCATCGTCACCCATCGCTTTTTTAAAGCCTTTGATGGATGCGCCCAAATCAGAACCGATAGAACCCAGTTTCTTGGTACCAAACAGCAGAACGACGATCACGGCAATGATCAACAATTGCCAAATACTGATACCACCCATAGTGTTGCCTCAGAGTCATAATGATAAAAAGAATAACGGTCCATATTGTACCGCACGTTGTCTGTTAAAAACGATTAAAAACAACTCAGGTTGAGCGCCGCCAGCCAATCAGCCAGGTCACAATCCCCCCGGCCATCAACCAGGCGGGCATAAATTCCCATTCTGGTTTGTTAATCAATAATAAAGTCCCGCTTAGCATTAGCGTAGCGCCAATGCCAAACAGATAGCGCGATTGCGACTGACGTACCTGATTGCGTTGTAAATCTCGCGTTATTTTATCAACGCTGTGCTGTAATTGTTTACCCTGGCGCAAACTGTCGTACATCAGTTCTGGCAGTTCTGGCATTTTTTCTATCCAGAACGGTGCTTTTTCTTTAAACGAACGGATAAGCGCAGGAATACCCACCTGATCTTTGATCCAATCTTCCAGGAAAGGCTTGGCTGTTTTCCACAAATCCAGTTGCGGATAAAGCTGCCTTCCAAGCCCTTCAACGTAAAGTAGCGTCTTTTGCAATAAAACCAGCTGCGGCTGCACTTCCATATTAAAGCGGCGTGCCGTATTGAACAGGTTCAGCAGCACATGGCCAAAGGAAATTTCCGCTAATGGCTTTTCAAAGATAGGCTCGCAAACTGTACGAATGGCAAACTCGAAGTCTTCAACATTCGTGTCTGGCGGAACCCAGCCTGAATCCACATGCAGTTCAGCAACTTTGCGGTAATCACGGTTAAAGAAGGCGATAAAGTTCTCAGCCAGATAGCGCTTATCTTCTTTATTGAGCGAACCCACAATACCGCAGTCGATACCAATGTATTGCGGGTCTTCAGGGTGTTCATAGCTGACGAAAATATTGCCTGGATGCATATCCGCGTGGAAGAAGCTGTCACGGAAAACCTGGGTGAAGAACACCTGCACGCCACGCTCTGCCAACAGTTTCATGTTGGTGCCCTGCTTATGAAGCATCGCAATATCAGAAACGGGAATACCGTAAATTCGCTCCATCACCATCATGTCCTGACTGCAATAGTCAGAGAACACTTCCGGTACATACAGCATCGAGCTACCTTCAAAATTGCGGCGCAACTGAATGGCGTTTGCCGATTCGCGCAGCAAATTTAGCTCATCAATTAAGGTCTTCTCATATTCGCGCACAACTTCAAGCGGGCGCAAACGGCGGCCATCAGGCAGCAAACGCGGTACCCATCGTGCGAGACGATAGATTAGTTTCATATCCGCTTTGATGATCGGCAAAATATCCGGACGAATAACTTTGATAACCACTTCTCGCCCATTCTCTTTCAGGCGAGCGGTATGTACCTGGGCAATGGAAGCTGACGCGAGCGGTTTGATTTCAAAATCGTCAAACCAGGCCTCTACGGGAAGCCCTCCCATCGCTTGTTCGATTTGTTTTTTTGCCAGTGCGCCGTCAAACGGTGCAACGCGATCCTGCAACATCGCCAGTTGATCGGCAATTTGCGGTGGGAACAAGTCACGACGTGTAGAAAGCATCTGGCCAAACTTGATCCATACCGGGCCAAGTTCTTGTAAAGCCAGACGCAAACGCTCACCCAGAGGCTTTTCTTTATGGCGGTTTGGCATCCAGAAAAGCATACGCCGCCAGATACGTAATGGCAGCGTAATGCGGACACGAGGGATCAGTTCATCCAGACCATAACTAAGAAAAGTGCGGACAATGAAATAGAGGCGACGAATTTCTCCAGGCGTCATTTGTTCTCCAGTTTGTTCAGTCGCGCGATGAGTGCGTCAACATTTCGTTCGACTGCTGCCGTTTCCTCAGCAAACCATGCAACCTCAAGCGATCCCGGTGCCATCTTCCACTCTTCCGTAATGGCTTCTGACAGGTATTGCTGGTTACGGGTAAATTCTTTTTTGAATAACTTACCGCCACCACGGATAACTTTACTGATGCCTTCGGCGGCAATATCACCGATGTAAGGCGCTAATAATTCAGCAGGATCGAACTCGGCAAGATCCATCAGAGAAACCCAATTCTGGACAACCTGAAGATCGCCTTGTACCTCTAATTCACCGCTGCGAATCAGCGCAGTAAGTTGCTGCCTGTCACGTAGTTTAGGCAAGGTGCCAAGCCCGGTCAGCACCAAGCAATCAGCTTCATCTTCCCACTGGCCCAGTACATCAATTTGCTGTTCGCTAAAGACCAGAACAATTGGCGAAGAGAACTCTTTAAGCTCAACGCGTAATACCTTACCCACTAAGCGCTGACGTGCCGCTTTCAGTCCCCGATCGCGCCAGAGAAAAGTATTGAGGATATTTTCAATTCCGGCAGTCATTAGCGGTGTAAAAGGCATCACGAGTTCCCTGTCAGAATTTATAGCCACGGTGCAGAGCAACTACGCCAGCCGTCAGATTGAAATAGGTAGTATTTTCAAAGCCCGCATCTTCCATCATCGCTTTCAATGTTTCTTGATCAGGATGCATGCGAATAGACTCAGCCAGATAACGGTAGCTTTCTGCATCCTGCGCAACAATTTCACCGATTCGTGGCAAAATGTGGAAGGAGTACGCATCGTAAGCTTTGCTCAGTGGTTCAATAATCGGTTTAGAGAATTCCAGAACCAACAGGCGGCCACCTGGTTTTAATACGCGATACATTGAACGCAGCGCTTTCTCTTTGTCTGTCACATTACGCAGACCGAAAGAGATGGTGATGCAATCAAAAAAGTTATCCGGGAATGGCAGGGCTTCAGCGTTAGCCTGAACATAGTTCACGTTGCCAACCACACCGATGTTGCGCAGTTTTTCGCGCCCCATTTTCAGCATTGAGTCATTGATATCAGCCAGAACCACTTCGCCTGTTTCACCAACCAGTCGAGAGAACTTAGCGGTTAAATCGCCGGTTCCGCCTGCTAAGTCCAGTACGCGCTGACCACGACGAACACCACTGCAATCAATGGTGAAACGCTTCCATATACGATGGATGCCAAATGACATTAAGTCATTCATTACGTCGTATTTTGCGGCCACAGAGTGGAACACATTAGCGACCATATCGGCCTTCTGTTCCTTCGCTACAGTGCGAAAGCCAAAGTGTGTTGTTTCCTGGGATTCTTCAACCATCTCAATGCCTGCTTGTCCAAAAAATGTTTGTGAAGTGTAACAGAATGGGGCCTAAAGCCCTATGCTTCAAGCTGCAGGGTTTAACCGAAGCTCAACGCTCACCGACGATTCGTCGGTTCTCTAAACTGTTGTCCGTGTTCTTTTCTTCGTCGTTTTCATGCTCATGGCGCTCGGTGTTATCGCCGTCTTCAAGTCTGGCCTGCTCGACTAAATCTGGATTAATCTCACGTTTAACCTCAACACCCAGACCACGAAACGCATCAGCCTGGAGCAGAATATTTCCGCGCCCGGTAGAGAGTTTTTTCATCGCCTGTCGATAATTATCCTGCGCTTTATCCAGGCTTTGACCAATCGCCGACATATCATCAACAAAGAGGCGCATTTTGTCATACAGGCGGCCTGCGCGTTCGGCAATTTGTTGCGCATTCCGGCTTTGATGCTCATAACGCCACAAATTGGCAACCGTTCTTAACGCCACAAGCAGCGTGGTCGGGCTAACCAGCATGATGTTATTCTTGAGTGCTTCACTGATAAGTTCCGGCTGGCGGTCAATCGCCAGTAAAAATGCGGGCTCGACCGGGATAAACATCAGTACATAATCCAGCGACCGCAGCCCAGGCAACTGCTGATAGTCCTTACGGCCCAGCATGCGAATGTGATTACGCACCGCTGCAATATGCTCGTTGAGGGCGATTTCACGAGTTACGTCGTCGTCACCGTTGTAGTAACGCTCATAGGCCACCAGCGTCATTTTGGCGTCGATAACCACATCTTTGCCCTGCGGCAAACGCACGATGACATCCGGCTGCATGCGGCTGTTATTTTCTAGCTGAATGTTTACCTGGGTTTCGTATTCATACCCTTCGCGTAAGCCGGAGGCTTCCAGCACACGTGTTAGTACAACCTCACCCCAGTTTCCCTGGGTTTTATTGTCCCCTTTCAGGGCTTTGGTGAGGTTCAGTGCCTCTTGTGCCATCTGAGCATTAAGCTGCTGAAGGTTACGAATTTCGTGGGTTAGCGTGTGGCGTTCGCGAGCGTCCTGGCCAAAACTTTCCTGAACCTGGCGGCGGAAACCATCCAGTTGTTCGCGCAGTGGCGAGAGCAAGCCATTCAAACTTTGGCGGTTTTGCTCTTCAACTTTACGTCCACTGTGTTCAAAAATCCGGTTGGCGAGGTTTTCAAATTGTTCGCTGAGGCGCTGCTCGCTGTTGAGCATCTGGCGATGTTTGTCATCAGCATTTAGACGGGTTTGTTCCAGAAGTGTGGAAAGTTCGCGGATATCGGCTTCCTGCGCACTGTTAATTTCAAGCTGAGTGCGCAACTCGCGGTTGAGTTGTTCACATTCTTCTTTCCAGTGCTGGTTTTGCTGCAACTCCTGCCGTGCCGCAGTCAGTTCGCCGTAGATTTCTCGTTGTTCTTCATGCAATGCGGATTGCCGCCCGGCCGCCCGCAAACTTGCCAGCAACCAGCCAGTCAGAACTCCAACCAGCGCAATACCGAGCCCGAATAAAATAGAAATATCCACAGTCACTCCCACAAAGTCATACCAGGCACCAGCAAAATAAAATTGTGCTGTATAAATGTCCAGATGAAAAGGAGTTTACTGCGAGACGTTACGCAAAGCGTAAAAATTAAGCCGGCTTGCACCGGCTTTGGGGGACTAGATCAGGCGACGAGCTGCTTCTACAACGATTTTAACCGCATGGCTTTCGGTTTTCTTCATCGTTTCAGCGTTAGGAATTTCTTGCTGAGTACGGTTCACAATCACACCTGCAACCATACCTGCACGCAGACCCTGGCTTGCACACATGGTCAGCAGTGTTGCGGATTCCATCTCGTAGTTCATCACGCCCATCTGCTGCCACTCTTCCATGGAACCTTTGTAGCGGTTCACTACGCGGCCTGAGAAGGTGTCGTAACGCTCCTGGCCTGGGTAGAAGGTATCAGAAGATGCAGTCACACCAATGTGTGTGGTCGCGCCAATAGATTTCGCCGCTTCAACCAGTGCGGTAGTACACGCAAAATCGGCAACCGCCGGGTATTCCATTGGAGCAAAGTGCAAGCTGGCACCGTCAAGGCGCACAGAAGCAGTTGTCACCAGAACATCACCAACATTGATATGCGGCTGAATTGCACCGGTAGTCCCGATACGCAGGAAAGTACGAATACCCAACTGCGCCAGTTCTTCCACCGCGATAGAGGTTGATGGACCACCGATACCGGTGGAACAGACGATTACTGGCTTGCCGTCTAACTCAGCACGCCAGGTAGTAAATTCACGGTGGGCAGCCAATTTGACCGGCTTGTCCATCAGCACAGCGATTTTTTCAACTCGCTCAGGATCGCCCGGGACGATGGCAAGTGTTGCCCCTTGCAGATCGCTTTTAGTGAGGCCGAGGTGAAAAACATCAGACTTGGACATAACAAACTCCTGCGTTGAATAGGTTGGCTTACATTGCTATGGGGGTACTGTACAGAACCCTCACAAATAATTTCGTGACGCATTTCACTTTGAATCAAACAAGTTACATTATTTTCAACTGCAATAGTGATGAAAATCACATTTAAAGGGGTGGCGCTCATAGTTCTGATATTGAGATGAGTGCGACTAAACAATCCACCAGCAACTCGAAGAATAACGGGGAAAAGCTATAGTTATCGCACTGCGCTAATTCTGGTAAGGAGAATGCCAATGAAAGAAGAACATACAGGTAAATCACCGGGCGGGCATTTTGCGCCAGCGGCCTGCCCTCTTGCGTCAACCGCATTGCATACCCCAGATGATGCTATTCATGCAGGGGAAACCTCAATTCCTACGCAGGGCGAAAACATGCCTGCTTATCACGCCAGGCCAAAAGATGCCGCAGGCCCTTTACCCATCGTGATTGTAGTGCAGGAAATTTTCGGCGTGCATGAGCATATTCGCGATGTCTGCCGTCGCCTGGCGCTGGAAGGGTATCTGGCAATCGCGCCAGAGCTCTATTTCCGCCAGGGTGATCCCAATGATTATGCCGATATCCCTACCCTGTTCAGCGGGCTGGTTTCAAAAGTACCCGATGCACAGGTGCTCGCGGATCTTGATCACGTCGCCAATTGGGCGGCAAGAAACGGTGGTGATGCACATCGTTTGATGATGACAGGGTTTTGTTGGGGTGGCCGTATAACGTGGCTGTATGCCGCACACAATCCACAGTTGAAAGCAGCTGTGGCCTGGTATGGCAAATTAGTAGGCGAGAAGACATTAAACTCCCCGCATCACCCAGTCGACATCGCAGTCAATTTGAATGCGCCCGTACTTGGCCTCTATGGCGGGCAGGACACGGGAATTCCACAGGATACAGTCGAAACAATGCGCCATGCTTTGCGTGCCGCTAATGCCAACGCAGAAATCGTCGTCTACCCGGAAGCGGGCCATGCTTTTAATGCGGACTACCGCCCGAGCTATCATGCTGAATCGGCAAAGGATGGCTGGGTACGGATGCTGGCGTGGTTTGAACGATTTAGTGCAAGCAGGTAACCCATTTAACTCAAAGCCCGTCAGGCTCACATTATCGCGACAATTTTTTAGTGTCTGGCGGGTTTTTACATCAATTTTTTTGCAGCATTCTCCCACAATTTGAACCCTCTCACACTTCCTCTCCAGCACTTGTTAATCCATTTCGTTGATACAAATTATTCGTTGCAGCTACGGAAACTATTTCGCTGTTTTAAGCAGCATATCTTCTGAATACTCGTCTACAGACAATGTAATTACTCACCTGGTGAACTGGAGATTTTAAGATGACTCATGCTTTTGAAGCTCAACCTTTTGCTCTGCCCTTTGATCCAAAAACGACCGCGCTGGTGATGATTGATATGCAGCGTGATTTCGTAGAAGCCGGTGGTTTTGGCGAAGCGCTGGGTAATGATGTTTCGCTGGTTCGCAGCGCAATCGAGCCGTGCAAACGCGTGCTCGAGGTCGCTCGCCAGAAAAATATGCTGGTGATTCATACCCGTGAAGGCCATCGCCCGGATCTGACCGATTGCCCTCCAGCTAAACTGACTCGTGGCGGCAAAACCTTTATCGGCGAACCAGGTCCGATGGGCCGTACTCTGGTGCGTGGTGAAGCGGGCCACGACATCATCCCTGAACTCTACCCAGTTGCTGGCGAGCCAATTATTGATAAGCCAGGCAAAGGGGCGTTCTACCAAACTGATTTGCACCTCATTCTGCAAAATAGCGGCGTTAAAACCTTGATCGTCTGCGGCGTCACCACTGAAGTTTGCGTCAACACCACCGTACGCGAAGCAAATGACCGTGGCTACGAGTGCATTATTCCAGAAGACTGCGTAGGTTCTTACTTCCCGGAATTCCAGAAATACGCACTGGAGATGATCAAAGCCCAGGGCGCAATTTTCGGCTGGGTCAGCGATGCAAACTCCGTGATTAAAGGCCTGAAAGGCTAATCAGCATGGCTATCGTCACGCTTGCAGCGCAGTCCATTGGTTATCTGGCCGCCACCCGGCTACCAAAGAGTGCGCATATTCACAGCTGTTTTGCACACGCAATCAACCTGATCGCTGACGATGGCCATCTTTTTACTCTTTTAGCGGCAGATATTTACCAGAATTTGCCCGATGCAGTGCGAGTGACATTACCCGCAGGCTGGGACTGGCGGCAGCAGGCAATGCGCGGCGAAGCGGTTCAATTGATCGCCAGGCAATGGCAAGCTCCGCGCTGGCAGGTGGATTTAAGCAAAGCAGTCGTCTGGCAACCCAGGCTTAACGGTTCATCATTGAGCCTGAATGCGCTGCCAGAGGCTTTGCAACACTACGAAACGCTGGCCTCACAATTGCTGCTTTACTGCCTGGAACACCAGGTGGAAAGCGATTTGCTCTGGGCATCAAGCCCAATGAGCAAAGACGAAAGCAAGCACCGGCTGGCACCATATGAACTGCCAGAACAGCTCGAAAACCAGGTGGTGAAGCTCATCGGTTACGGCAAAGGTTTAACTCCGGACGGCGATGATTACCTGTTGGGTTATCTGGCGGCACTCAGCCCGTGGCAACTCACCCCTGAGTTGCAAGCACACCAGACGCGGCTGCAACTGTTAATTGAACAACATCTGCCGCGTACCACGGACATCAGCCGCCATTATCTGTGCCGGGCGCTGGAAGGCCACTTTTCCCAGCCCATCTGCGCGATGCAGGAACAACTCACCTCGCAAGCGCCAACCACGATGGTTATCCGCGCCGCAGAACAGGTCATGCAATTTGGCGCGTCTTCGGGTGTCGATTGCCTCGCCGGAATGCTGCACGGGTTGCGTAGCTTAAAAGCAACTCTCTGACATCACCCAATCCCCCCGTGCAGAGCCACAAAAACTCTGCAAGGGACAGCTTTGCCCAAATTTCACTATTGGGCAGTAAGAAACAGGCATAAACCGATGAAATCAGAATATAAAGTTTTCAAAAATCTCTATCAGGATTCCGTTTCTCTGATGCAGATATCCGCTCAAATCAGCAAATTGCCAGGCATTCAACAGGCATCCGTGGTGATGGGAACGGCAACTAACCTCGAGCAACTGCACGACGCAGGACTTGGGGACAACATCAGCGCCGGGCCGAACGACCTGATTATCGCGGTGATGGGTGCTGAAGATGCTTGCGAGGAAGCGCTGGAACTGGCTCATCAACGCCTGAACAGTAAACCCGAAGATAGTAGCAACGACGGTGTGCGCACGCCGGATCTGGTGAGCATGGAGATGGCGCTGGAAAAAGAGCCTGCTGCAAATCTGGCACTGATTTCCGTGCCTGGCGATTACGCCGCTGGCGAAGCGATGAAAGCCCTGAATTTGGGTATGAACGTAATGATGTTCAGCGATAACGTCAGCGTCGTGCAGGAAAAAGCGATTAAAGTGCACGCCCGCGAACGTAACCTGATTGTCATGGGGCCAGACTGTGGCACAGCCGTTATTAACGGTATTCCGCTGGGTTTTGCCAACGTCGTTAATCGCGGCGCGATTGGTGTGGTCGGCGCATCCGGTACCGGCGTGCAGGAAGTTACCTGCCGTATCGACCAGCTTGGCGCGGGGATTTCTCAGGCACTCGGCACCGGCGGTCATGATTTAAGTGAAGAAATTGGCGGCATTTCCATGCTGTTCGGCCTGCAAGCGCTGGCAGAAGATGAAGCCACAAAAGTCATCGTTTTAATTTCTAAGCCCCCTTCAAAAGCGGTTGCCGAACGTATTCTCGAGCAGGCACAGGCGGCAGGCAAACCCGTGGTAGTGAACTTCCTCGGAGCAATTCCTGCAGAGATTACCCGCCCAAATGTCACCGCAGCGACAACCCTTTCCAGCGCCGCCGACCTTGCTGTCGCGCTGCTGAATAACACTCCGCTGATTCAGCACGCTTTACAGCCAGACGCGGCCCAAATAACCATGCTGCAAACTGCAGCACAGGCGCTACCTGCCAGCCGTCAGTTGATTCGTGGCGTCTTTGCGGGCGGCACTTTCTGTTATGAAGCACAGCTTTTGTGCCAACAACATGGCTTTACAGCCTCCTCTAACACGCCAGTTTATGGCAACCGCAAACTGACTGATATCTGGAAAAGTGACGGCCACACCCTGATCGACATGGGTGATGACGATTTCACCCGTGGCAAACCGCACCCGATGATCGACCCGACGCTGCGCAACCAGCGCCTGCTGGTTGAACTGAGCGATCCACAAACCGCCATCGTGCTGTTTGACCTGGTGCTGGGCTATGGCGCAGCCGAAGAACCTGCCGCTGAATTGCTGGAACTGCTCGCCAAAATCGACAAAGCCAACGCCCCGCTGTTGGTCGCTCACGTCTGCGGCACACAAGCAGACCCGCAACAGCGCAGCCGACAGATTGAATCCCTGCGCAACGCAGGAGTGATTGTCGCCGATTGCAACGCGCAGGCAGCCATTTGGGCGAGCATCGTGGCGCAGACTCAGGCTAAGAAAAACGGAGTAACCGCATGAATACCTTATTTAATCAGCCACTAAAAGTGGTGAATGCGGGGCTTGCGGGCTTCGCCAACAACATTCAAAAAGTCGGCGGCGATGCCATTGCGCTGAGCTGGCAGCCACCTGCGCTAGGTAATATCGAAGCGGGTTTAGATCTGGCGGATTTGCTGCGCCACCCGCTGGTTGAGCACGCAAACCAAGTCGCAATGGAGCATTACCTGAACGCACAGCCAGTATTGGTTGACGTGATGATGGCTGACGAAGCGATTCCGGCAATGGCAGAACGCAAACTTATCCTGCATTCCGGCCCGCCAATCAGCTGGGAAAATATGTGCGGCCCGGTAAAAGGGGCGATTGTGGGTGCCATTCTGTTTGAAGGTTGGGCCACCAGCCACGAAGAAGCCGAACTGCTGGCAAAAAGCGGAAAAGTTGACCTTGAACCTTGCCATCATTACAACGCCGTCGGCCCAATGGCGGGGATTATTAGCCCATCCATGCCGCTGTGGGTGATTGAAAACAAAACCAACGGCAAGCTGGCTTTCTGTAACTTCAATGAAGGTCTTGGCAAAGTGTTGCGCTTTGGCGCGAATAACGACGAAGTTCTACAACGTCTGCACTGGATGCGCAACGAACTGGCTCCGGCACTGAAAGTGGCCGTGCGCCACATCGGCGAACTGGAATTAAAACCGCTGATGGCACAAGCGCTGCACATGGGTGACGAAGTTCATAACCGTAATGCCGCTGCAACGGGCCTGCTGATCAAGCGCCTGGTCCCTGCGCTGTTGGCCAGCAACATGCCGCTGGAAACCCTGCAACGGGTTGTGGAATTTATCACTGGCAACGACCACTTCTTCCTTAACCTTTCTATGGCCGCCTGCAAAGCGATGATGGATGCCGCAGCCAATGTGCCTTTCAGCTCGATGGTGACCGTAATGGCGCGTAACGGCGTAAACTTCGGCATTCGCTTGTCCGGCACTGGTGACCAGTGGTATCAGGCTCCGGCAAACCCAGTCGAAGGCTTGTTCTTCCCGGGCTACGGTGTCAATGACGCAGCAGCGGATTTGGGCGACAGCGCTATTACCGAAACCGCAGGTGTTGGCGGCTTTGCGATGGCTTCTTCCCCGGCCATCGTGAAATTTGTCGGCGGCACACCAGCCGATGCCACTAACAACAGCCGCCGCATGCAGTTCATCACCCTTGGCTCAAACCCGGCATTCACCTTGCCTGCACTGAATTTCGCGCCAACGGCGGCGGGTATCGACGCACGTAAAGTGGCTGACCGCGGCATTCTGCCGGTTATCAATACCGGTATCGCCCATAAGCAAGCGGGGGTCGGTCAGATAGGTGCCGGGATCACCACCGCACCGATGTCCTGCTTTGTTGATGCCATTCAGGCACTAGCCAAGGTCGTTTCCCAGGGAGAGAACACATGAGCAAACCTTTAGCAATAGTCGCCGTAGGCGGCAATGCGCTGATCCAGGACGATCGCCACAACAGCATTCCAGACCAATACGAAACGGTAATGGAAAGCGTTAAACACATCACCGATATGGTCGAAGCCGGATGGGATCTGGTGCTGACTCACGGTAACGGCCCGCAGGTTGGCTTTATTCTGCGCCGCTCTGAGCTGGCGAGCCCTGAAGTAGCTCCGGTGCCACTGGATTACGCCGTCGGCGACACCCAGGGCGCGATTGGCTACATGTTCCAGAAAGCACTGCACAACGAACTGGCTCGCCGCGGCATTTCTAAGCCTGTTGTGGCTCTCGTTACCCAAACACTGGTCAATCAAAACGACAGCGCTTTTGCTAACCCAAACAAACCGATCGGTGCGTTTATGGACGAGCAAACCGCTATTCAGCGCCAGCAGGAACTCGGCTGGACGATGATGGAAGATGCTGGCCGCGGCTGGCGTCGTACCGTGCCGTCACCGGCTCCCCTCGAAATTATTGAACGCGACACTATCGCGCAGTTGGTTAAACAGGGTTACATCGTCATCGCCTGCGGCGGCGGTGGTATTCCTGTGATTCGCGACGAGAAGCAGCAACTGAGCGGCGTTGAAGCGGTGATCGACAAGGATCTGGCTTCTGCCCTGCTAGCTCAGCAACTCGGTGCCGATCTGCTGCTCATCCCAACGGGCGTGGAGAAAGTGGCGATTAACTTCGGCACGCCGCAACAACAATGGCTGGACACGCTGACCATCGCGCAGGCACAGAAACTGCTCGACGAAGGTCAGTTTGGCGTTGGCAGCATGCAGCCAAAAGTTGAAGCGATTCTTGGTTTTGTGAAAGCAAGCGTCCAGGCGGGGAATGCCGCAAGCGGCCTTATCACTAGTCCACAAGCAATTAAGGCCGCACTGAATCACCAAAGCGGCACGTGGATCGCACCTTAATCAAATTTATCTGGGGAGGACATCCTTCCCATTAGCAATTTCTGGAGAATTATCATGACAGCAACCACTTTACTCGCCGTTAACGGCACCCTGATGCGCGGGCTGAAACTTAACCCCAATATGCAGAAAGCGGGAGGTACTTTTGTCCGTGAAGATCGCACCGACGCGCACTACCGCATCTGGAGCATTAACGATGACCATCCAGGCATGATCCGCGTGGAGCACGACGGTACCAGCGTTGAGCTCGAAATCTGGGAGCTGCCATTGGTGAGCTTCGCGGCATTGCTGGAAAGCGAACCTGCGGGGTTGTCTATCGGCAAAGTCAAACTGCAAGACGGCAGCATCGTGCTGGGTGTGTTAGCTGAAAACTGGCTGACTGAAGGCCAGCGCGAAATTACCGAACTCGGAAGCTGGCGTAAATACACCGGCCATTTCCATACTGCTTAACAGCGCAATTCAGAGGGAACAAGATATGCGTAAGACCCAAGAGAGTCTCAACACGGCGTCAGGATTACGTATTGCCATGATTTTGCTGGGGATCGCCGTAACGCCGGTCCTGTTGTCATCTTCGAGCCTGGGAAATCAGCTTTCCAGCTCTGGTCTGATTAGCGTTGTGCTGCTGGGTGGGTTGATTTTGACCATCTTGTCTGCCATCACTATCAGCGTCGGCGAAAAAGCCCGCCTACCCACTTACGGGATTGTGAAATATCCCTTTGGTGAAAAAGGCGCAATTGCGATCAACATCCTGATGGCGATCAGCCTGTTTGGCTGGATTGCCGTAACGGCCAATATGTTTGGCCATTCGGTACACGATTTGCTGGCGCAACATGGACTGGAGTTACCGGTACAGCTATTGGTGGCTACGGGCTGCGTGATTTTTGTCGCGTCTACCGCGTTTGGTTTTGCGGTATTGGGGAAAGTCGCGCAAATCGCCGTACCCGTCATCGCCGCCATGCTTTGCTATATCCTTTATATTGCGACTCATACTGCTGTTGCCGCACCCGCTGCTGCAATCAGCATGAATACGGGTGTCGCAGTATCAACTGTGGTGGGTACTATTATTGTGTTGGTCGCCACATTGCCCGATTTCGGCAGCTTTGTGCATAACCGTAAACACGCGCTGATTGCGGCGGGAGCCACCTTCCTGATTGCTTATCCGCTGCTGTACTGGGCTGGTGCAACACCAAGTGCGATTAGCGGCCAGGGTTCTTTGCTTGGCGCAATGGCGGTGTTCGGTGCGGTTATGCCTGCGGCTCTGCTGCTGATTTTTGCCTGTGTAACGGGTAATGCCGGGAACATGTTCCAGGGCACGCTGGTAGTTTCAACGCTGTTGACTCGCTTCCCGAAATGGCAGATTACAGTGGCACTCGGCGTGTTGTCTGCGATTGTGGGCAGCATGGACATTATGGCGTGGTTCATTCCATTCCTGCTGTTCCTCGGTATTGCCACACCACCCGTTGCAGGAATTTATATCGCTGACTTCTTCCTTTATCGCCGCAACGGCTATGAAGAATCAGTGCTGTCCCGCGATCCGCAAATCAAGGTGCTCACCTTTGTGGCGTGGATCCTCGGTGCTGCGGTCGGCTTTATGACAGTGAAAGGTTTGTTCACTCTGACGACCATTCCTTCGGTTGATTCCATTCTTGTGGCCTGCATCGCTTATACAGTACTGAGCAAGATAGGTAACCACCGCTAATTCCTGGGTATAATTGGTGTAATCAAGTGGCCGGAACGAGGAACGATCTGGCCCTTCAACGCATTCAGGGATCCTGCCATGTTCATCTCCGACGAAACTATCCGTGTTGTCCATTTGGTTGCTAAATATCAGAGCATCACAACCGCTGCCGAACAGTTGAACAAAGTCCCTTCTGCGATTAGCTACACCATTAAAAAAGCCGAAGAGAGCATTGGCGCGGAGTTGTTTATCCGCAAAGGTCGTTATATCGAGCTGACCTCTGCCGGGGAATACTTCATCCAGCACAGCAAAAATATCCTTCACGACCTGGAAGCCCTAAAGCGTAATACCGTGCTGATTCAGGACGGTGTGGAACAAGAGTTGGTGGTAGCGGTGAATAACATTATCCCCACACCAGTGTTGGTGGACTTTATTTGGGATTTTGAGCGGCAGTTCCCATCGACTATGCTGAGAGTAAATCTCGAGGTATATAACGGTTGTTGGGATGCGCTTTACAGTAAACGAGCTGATTTAGTGATTGGTGCGCCACATGCTGTTCCCAGCAGCGAAGGGATTATCAGCGAACCGATTGGCCAACTGGAGTGGGATTTTGTTGTCGGCCCGCAACATCCATTAGCGGTCCAGGTGCAGCCATTGCAAAATGCCGAACTACGCCAGTATTCCGCGATTTGTATCCGCGATACCGCAGTGAATTTCATTCCCCAGCAAGCCTGGCTACTGGAAGGGCAAAAGCCGCTCTTTGTGCCCGATTTCCCTACGGCAATTTCGCTTATAGAGAAAAACGTCGGCATCGGTTATATCCCCCATCATCTGGCACAGCCGTTACTCAATAACGGGCAACTGGTGAAAAAGCCGATGCAGGAACATAAACACGCCACCAAACTATTTCTCGCTGCACGTTCAGACGGCATGGGGAAAGTGTGCCAATGGTGTATGGATTATTTGCAGCATCCGGTAGTTGCGGGGAGATTGAGTAGGGGGTGAGTGTGCTGAAAGTCGTTTTACAAGCACCGCTACCGGACCACATGATTAAGAGCCTTACCGTGCAATAACACAGCCCGATAATTACCGCTGTGCACTGACTACCGACTCAGAAACACTGCGCGAATATTGTGCATCGCTAACCATTGTGTTGCTGAATCAACTGGAATCACCAGAGCAGCAAGAACACATCATCGGAATACTCTTCGAACTGGTGAATCTACTGGCCGAAGATTTAAAAGCGCCGCGTTTTGTGAACACGGCGAAAGGCCTGGTGATGACGAGTGGTGAGGCTGTATCAGTCGTCCACTAAGTAAACAGATTTATCCTGTGTAGCGAATCACTACACACCATGTTATTGTGCGTGTAGTGATTAGATACACACCCCATATTGGGAGAAGGCCATGAAACCCCAGGCAAAGGAAGCCCCGATTAATATTCGGGCAAAAGCAGAACAGCGTGATCTTATCGATCGCGCGGCACAGTTGGTTCATAAATCCCGAACAGATTTTATGCTGGAGGTTGCCTGCCGCGAAGCAGAGGATATCCTTCTTGACCAGCGCCTGTTTACACTCAACGATGAGCAATATCAGGAGTTTCTGGACGTCATTGACTCACCGGTTAGCGACAATCCAAAACTTGCCAGGCTGCTGAGTAGCAAATCAGTATGGGAATAACGCCGCCTGAACCACTCAATTCAGAACATATTCTGGCTGAGTTTTGTTGCGGAGAGAAAACGCTGGATGACTGGTTGAAACTAAAAGCATTAAAGAACCAGGCTTTCGGTGCTTCCCGAACGTTTGTTGTCTGCCAGGCTGGGACTAAACGCGTTATTGGATTCTATGCCCTGGCAGCCGGGGGGATCAGCCATAGCGATGCAACCAGTAGTATTCGTCGCAACATGCCAGACCCTATACCTGTCATTATCCTTGGCCGCCTGGCTGTTGATTATACTTTTCAAAAAAAGAAGATTGGCAGGGATTTAGTGAAGGATGCTTTTGCGCGCGCGATGGCCATTTCTGAAAGCCTTGGCGTCCGTGCACTCGTTGTGCGTGCGTTGACGGATAACGCAGCTAAGTTCTATGAGGACTTCGGTTTTACCGCATCGCACTCAATTCCAGACACGTTATTCCTGAAACTCTGATAGCAAAACGCCTTCTCCCGAAAGAGAGAAGGCGTTTATTTTTAAGCCTTACGCAAATTCTGCGCAGCCTTCACCATATTCGCCAGTGCCTGGCGAGTCTCCGGCCAGCCACGGGTTTTCAGGCCGCAGTCCGGGTTCACCCACAAGCGCTCTGCCGGGACGCTTTCCGCCGCTTTCTTCAGCAATGCTTCAATCCATTCCACGCTCGGTACGTTCGGTGAGTGGATGTCATACACGCCCGGTCCGATTTCATTCGGGTATTCGAACTCTTTAAATGACTCCAGCAGGTCCATATCGGAACGCGAGGTTTCGATGGTGATCACGTCTGCATCCAGCGCGGCAATGGAGTCCATGATGTCGTTGAACTCGCAGTAACACATGTGCGTGTGGATCTGCGTGTCATCACGCACCACGGCAGCGTTCAGGCGGAAGGCTTCCACACCCCATTCCAGATACGCCTGCCAGTCGGAACGGCGTAGCGGTAAACCTTCGCGCAGAGCGGGTTCATCAATCTGGATGATCCCAATACCTGCCGCTTCCAGATCTGCCACTTCATCACGCAGTGCCAGGGCGATTTGTTTGGCGATGGTTTCACGGCTTACGTCTTCGCGTGGGAATGACCAGCAAAGAATCGTCACCGGGCCAGTCAGCATGCCTTTAACGGGTTTGTCGGTCAGGGATTGCGCGTACTTCGCCCATTCCACAGTAATCGCTTCCGGACGGCTGATATCACCAATAACCACCGGTGGCTTCACGCAGCGAGAGCCGTAACTCTGCACCCAACCGTTTTGGGTGAACACGAAGCCGTCGAGGTGCTCACCGAAGTATTCCACCATATCGTTACGCTCGGCTTCGCCATGTACCAGTACATCCAGCCCTAAACGCTCCTGTTCAGCAACGGCCTGTTTGATATGTTCTGCGATACCGGTGCGATAGTTGTTGGCGTCAAGATTTCCCTTTTTGAAGTCGAGGCGCAGGCCACGGATTTCGGTTGTTTGCGGGAATGAACCGATGGTGGTGGTCGGCCACGCTGGCAGGTTAAAGCGCTGACGCTGAGCCTGCGCGCGAACGGTGTAGTTGTTCTGGCGTTGGCTGTCTTGCGCCGTAATGGTCGCAAGACGTTTTCCGACTGCCACATTATGTACGCGCTGTGAATGGCGGCGAGCCTGAATTGGCGCACTCCACTCAACCAGTTTTTCTGTATTACCGCTGTTCAGCGCGTCGGTCAGCAAAGACAACTCGGCACATTTTTGCAGCGCGAAGGCAAACCAGCTCTTCACTTCTGCATCCAGTCGCGTTTCCACACTTAGATCGATTGGGCTGTGCAGCAGTGAACACGATGACGCGACCCACAATTCGCGTTTGCCGACGATAGCCTGCAATTGCTGGTATTTCTCAGTTAAATCAGCACGCCAGACGTTACGGCCATTAATTACACCGGCCGATAACAGCCAGTCGGCTGGCAGTTGCTGATGCAATGCGTTGATATCATCTTTTCCATGCACGAAGTCCACGTGCAGACCCTGAACCGGCAGCGCCGTAATGGTGTTCAGGTTTGGCGTCACGCCTTCAAAGTAAGTGGTCAGCAACAGTTTAACGTTACCAGCCAGCGCGTCGTAAGCCGGTTTGAACGCATCCAGCCACTCTTGTGGTAACTCCAGCACCAGCGCCGGTTCGTCAATTTGCACCCATTCGATGCCACGTTTTGCCAGTTCCACCAGCACCTGCTGGTAAACCGGCAGAATATCTTGCAGCAGGCTCAGGCGGTCAAACGGCTCGCCTTTCACTTTGCCAAGCCACAAGTAAGTCACTGGCCCAAGCAGCACAGGTTTCACGTTGTGGCCCAGCACCAGTGCTTCGTCGACCTCATCCAGCAGCTGTGTCCAGGTCAGTTTGAACAGCTGGCCTTTAGTGAATTCCGGCACCATATAGTGGTAGTTGGTGTTAAACCATTTGGTCATTTCTGCGGCGGCGGCTGGCTCACCCGTTGGTGCGCGGCCACGGCCCAGACGGAACAAGGTATCAATATCGACGCTGCCGTCCGCGTTCTGATGACGAGCCGGCACGTTGCCAAGCAGCAAGCTGGTGGTCAGAACGTGATCGTACCAGGCGAAATCGCCCACCGGCAGCAATTCCACGCCCGCTTCTTTTTGCTGTTCCCAGTGGCGGGCACGCAGTTCGCGGCCTACCGCCAGTAATTCTTCCTGAGTGGAGTTGCCCGCCCAGTAACTTTCTTGTGCTTTTTTCAGTTCGCGACGCAGGCCAACACGAGGGAAGCCGAGGGTGTGATTTTTTATCGTCATGTTCTTTCCTCAATATTCATTATTCGACGCATTTAGCCGTCCAGATGTTTACACATCTATAATCAACAGGTACTGTATATTCCTCAAGCGCAATTTGCTCATGCCGAAGTGAAGGACTTTCATGATCGAGATCAAACATCTGCGGACGCTACAGGCGTTACGAAATTGCGGCTCTTTAGCCGCTGCTGCTGCCGCGTTGCATCAAACCCAATCGGCACTCTCCCATCAATTCAGCGATCTGGAGCAGCGCCTGGGTTTCCGCCTGTTTGTCCGTAAAAGTCAGCCACTACGGTTTACGCCGCAGGGCGAGGTGCTATTGCAACTGGCTGAACAAGTTTTGCCGCAGATAAGCCGTGCGCTTCAGGCTTGCAATGAACCGCACCAGACCCGGCTTCGCATCGCCATCGAATGCCATAGCTGCATTCAGTGGCTGACGCCCGCGCTGGAAAACTTCCACAAAACCTGGCCGCAGGTGGATCTGGATTTCAAATCTGGCGTGACGTTCGACCCGCAGCCTGCTCTGCAACAAAGCGAACTGGATATCGTATTAACGTCCGACATCCTGCCGCGCAGCGGTCTGCATTATTCGCCAATGTTTGATTATGAAGTGCGCCTGGTGCTGGCAACGGATCACCCGCTGGCAAGCAAAACGCGTATTGAACCGGAAGATTTGAGCAGCGAAACGTTGTTGATTTACCCGGTGCAGCGCCAACGACTCGATATCTGGCGCCATTTCCTGCAACCCGCGGGCGTCAGCCCATCGCTGAAAAGTGTCGATAACACGCTGTTGCTGATTCAGATGGTGTCAGCCCGCATGGGGATTGCTGCGTTGCCACATTGGGTAGTGGAAAATGTTGAGCGCCAGGGTCTGGTCGTAACCAAAACCCTGGGCGAAGGACTGTGGAGCCGGTTGTACGCCGCAGTGCGCGATGGCGAGCAGCGTCAACCGGTGACGGAAGCGTTTATTCGCTCGACGCGTTCACACGCTTGCGAGCATCTGCCGTTTGTGAAGAACGCGGAGCGACCCAATGGCGATGTACCCATAGCGAAGCCATTATCACCGACCCACCAATAATAAAACTCGGCCAGTGAGGCTGTTCTTGCCAGATGGCAAGGTTAACCAGCAGCCCCGCCGGAACATGTACGTTGTTCATGATACCAAGCGTGCCCGCATCCACCTGAGTCGCACCATAGTTCCACATAAAGTAGCCCAGCCCGGAAGCCACCACGCCAAGCCACACCAGAATGCCCCATTGCAGGTTGGTGGTTGGGAGTTTTTGCGGATTTCCCAGCGCAAACCAGGCTGTTACAGCCACGACTGCCGCCCCGAGGTAGAACCACGAAAATGCGCAACGTTGCGGCATAGGACGTGTTTCCATCAGCCGTTTGTAGCCCACCATACCGATGGCGAAGCAGATATTTGCCGCCTGGACCAGCATCAGGCCAATCCAGAAGTGATCGCTCACTTTGTCGTAGCGAATAATCGCCGCACCAATCACCGCAAGTCCGGCACTAAGCGCATATCCCCAGCGCAGCTTATTGCCACTGATCAGGTCATAAATCAGCGTAACGTAAAGCGGTGTCATTACCGTAAATAGCAGGAATTCTGAAACGGTGAGGTAGAGATACGCCTGGAAGCTAAACAGGTACATCACGCCGAGTTGCAGTGCGCCCACCAGCATATACAGCAGCAATGTTTTCGCGCTGTAGCCTTTAAAGCGCAGGAACGGCAGGAACACTATCGCCGCCAGCCCGACGCGCATCAGCACTGAAAAGTAGCTGTCGACATGCCCGGCAAGGTATTCGCCAATCAGGCTAAAAGAGAAGGCCCACAGAATAGTGGTGATGATCAATAACGGCACGATGAAGTCTCTACTACGGGAGATTAATGCTTCATTGTAGCGAAGGGAATGTGCAGAAGTTGAACTATTTGGTTGACGAGTGGTGATTAATCCACCACTCGTTTATTACGAATCAGTCTTTGCCGAGGAACATCTTGCGCAGGTAATGCGGAACCGCGTTATCACCGTTGGTGCCGATGACTTCAAGCTCTGGCAGCAAGTCTTTCAGGCGCTGGTGAGCGTTGCCCATGATGCAGCCTTTACCCGCCATGCTCAGCATTTCCGCGTCATTCATGCCGTCACCAAAGGAAATGCAGTCTTTCAGGCCGTAGCCCATCGCTTTGGATACCGCTTCCAGCGCGTGACCTTTCGACACGCCACCCGCCATCACTTCCAGGCAAGTCAGCGTCGAGAAACTCACATTCACGCGGTCGCCCCAGCGAGCGAGCAATGCTTGCTCAAGCGGCAGCAGTTTTTCATGTGAATCACAGGTGAAGAACACTTTGCTGACGCCATCAGCTTCCAGCAAGCCTGGTTCAAACAGGGTGTAATTGAACACCGCTTCTTTAAAATATTTCATCTCTTCCGGGCGGTGGCGGTTCATAAACCACTGGTCGCCACGGTAGACGTTGGTCACGATATCTTGATTAGTATGCACCACACCAAACAAGTCCTGCGCGATGTCGTGGTCGAGATCGTGGCTGAACACCAGGTTGCCGTCAGTATCATGCACACGCGCACCGTTTGAGGTGATCATGTAGGCTTTGATTTCGAGGTTATCGCGAATCTGCCCCACGTCGATATGGTGGCGGCCCGTTGCGAAGACGAAATGAACACCTTCAGCGGTGAGCAATTTCAGCGTTTCTTTAGCATACGGGGAGAGAGTGTGATCAGGGGACAGCAACGTGCCATCTAAGTCAGACGCAACGACATGGTACATAGGATTTGGAACCTCTGGTGTTAAATTCAGATTAATTATGCCTGTCAAAAAACGCGATGACGGCATTCAGCGCTTCGGTCCGCATATCGTCCTTTTCGAACAGGATCTCATGATACGCACCGTTTATGACGTAAGGTGTTTCCCCCTCACAAGGGTGGCCCGCCGCGGCGCGAATCTCACAGAATTGGTCATGCGCACGGTTATCTACGACGCGCTCCTCTTCTGCCTGCAGGATAAAAATCGGCGTGGTGATAGCAGTGGCTCCTGCTAAAACCTGTTCTCCTGCGAGTATCCCTTCTCTTACCCAGTGATTCGTTGGCCCACCCAATCGCAATGCTGGCTCATCAGCATAAAAACGCAGGTTGCGGCGGTAACGTTCACGGCTATGGGTCAGGACATTAACGCTAAATGGTAATGCACGCCAGCGGCCTGTTCCGATTGCATAACCCTCACGAATACGCTGATGGCCTTCCGCCCAATCAAGAATATGGCGCACCATCCAGTCAGGCCAGCGCAAGGCGATACCAAACATCGGCGCACACAGCGCAACTGCATCAAAGCATTGTGAGTTTTTCTCAAGCCACAGCGTAATTATCGCGCCTCCCATGGAATGCGCTAACGCGTAGCGTTTTCTCCAGGGGCCGTTGGCGACTTCATGCTGATAAAAGCGGTCAAAGTCGTCGACATAGTCGCTAAATTTCGCCACATGGCCGCGATGCGAGTCCGAAAGCATGCGTCCGGAACGCCCTTGCCCACGGTGGTCGATAATTAAAATATCGAACCCGCAATGGAAAAGGTCATATGCCAGTTCGGCATATTTGACGTAACTTTCGATACGGCCAGGGCAAACGACAATGACCCTGTCGTGATCCTGCGCGCGAAAGCGTACGTAGCGTACCGGCACTTCGTCGACGCCTGAAAATTCACACTCTTCGCGCTGCCGCCAGAAGTCCATCAGTGGACCCGTGGTGAAAGCCGCAAAGGCGTTTTCCCTGTTTGACCATCCATTTTTATGCTGAGTCATATCGCTTTTTTGTGATTCGTAGCACGCTCATCAACAATAGCGTATTGTGGCATAAAAGTGTTCGATCAGGGAATTTCACATGAGCGTTGAGTGGTGGTTTACCTATCTCGTAACCACATTAATTCTGAGTCTGTCACCCGGTTCCGGGGCAATTAATACCATGACCACCGCCATTAGCCACGGCTATCGGGGAGCTGCCGCGTCGATTGCCGGGCTGCAAACGGGGCTTGCGATTCATATTGTGCTGGTTGGGATTGGGCTTGGTGCGCTGTTCTCACACTCGTTGCTGGCTTTTGAAATTTTGAAATGGGCGGGTGCCGCTTATCTTGTCTGGCTTGGTATTCAGCAATGGCGTGCCGCGGGTGCGCTGGACTTGAATACTCTGGCGACGACCCAACCACGCAGTCGTCTGTTTAAGCGCGCGGTTTTTGTGAACCTGACGAACCCAAAAAGCATCGTCTTTCTTGCTGCACTTTTCCCACAGTTTATCTCTCCACACGAGCCACAGGCGGTACAGTATTTAGTGCTCGGCGTGACCACGGTAGTAGTCGATATTATTGTGATGATTGGCTATGCGACGCTTGCGACACGTATTGCAGGCTGGATTAAAGGACCAAAGCAGATGAAAGCGTTGAACCGCGTATTTGGTTCGCTGTTTATGTTGGTTGGCGCACTCCTTGCGGGAGCGCGCCAGGCCTAATTTTCAGCGGAAGATTAGCGGGAGATGATCAGGTGGATGCCGAATCCGGCAAACAACGCACCGGCTGTTCCATCAATCCACTTCGCAAGGCGCTGATAACCGCGGCGCATTTTCGGCAGTGCGAACAAGCTAGCCACGACCGTAAACCACACGAAGGTTTCCAGCGCGATCATTACAAATAAACCCCAACGTTCGGCGCTTCCCACATCATTGCCCACGAACAGCGAGAACACGCTGCCGAAGTAAATAATGGCTTTAGGGTTCGACAAGTTAGTGAGCAGCCCTTTCAGGAAACTGCGTCCACCATGTGCCAGCTCTACCGCAGGTACTTCCTCGGAAGGCTTCTCTTTTTTCAGCGCACTACGCAGCATCTGGTAGCCCATCCAGCACAGATACAAACCACCGCCGACCATAATAATGCTGTGTAGCCACGCCATTTTTTCAAGGATCAGATTCAGGCCGAGCAGCGCCACACCTGACCAGACCATCACGCCACCAGTAATGCCCAGCACGCCCATCATAGCTTCTTTGCGAGAACGGCTAACGGCGGTCTGCGAAACGAAGAAGAAGTCGGGACCGGGAGTGACCAACGCAACGATGTGTAATACCGCTACGGTCAAAAAAAGCGTCAACATAGGAATAGCTCGCTGGATAATTAATTGGACAATAACTATACCCTAAATACTTCGAGTTGCAGGTAGGCGGCCAGGGAACTTATCCCCAGGAGCTTACATAAGTAAGTGACTGGGGTAAGTGAGTGCAGCCAACACCCCTGCAGCTTGAAGAATGAAGGGTATTGGCTACTACTCATCTTCGCCGTCGACATGACTGCGGATAAGTGCCATAAACTCACGCCCAAAGCGTTCAAGTTTACGCGTACCTACACCGTTAACTCCTAGCATTTCACCAGGCGTAATCGGCATTTGTTCGGCCATTTCGATAAGCGTGGCGTCGTTAAACACCACATACGGCGGGATATTCTCCTCGTCGGCAATGGCTTTACGTAACTTACGCAATTTGGCGAATAGCTTACGATCGTAGTTTCCGCCAAACACTTTCGGGCTGGATTTCGATTTGATGGCCACAATACGTGGCACCGCAAGCATTAAGGGTTCTTCGCCACGCAAGAATGGTCGAGCCGCTGCGGTGAGTTGCAACGCGGAGTGCTGCGCGATGTTTTGCGTCACTACGCCGAGGTGGATCAACTGGCGAATCACGCTCACCCAGTGTTCGTGCGTCTGGTCGCGACCAATGCCGTAGACCGGAAGTTTGTCATGCTGAAACTCGCGGATGCGCTGGTTATTGGCACCGCGCAGTACTTCCACGACGTAACCCATACCAAAGCGCTGATTGACGCGATAAATACAGGACAGCGCTTTTTGCGCATCCACCAGTCCGTCGTAACGGCGCGGCGGATCGAGACAAACGTCGCAGTTGCCGCAAGATTGCTGGCGACCTTCGCCGAAGTAATTCAGCAGCACCAGGCGGCGGCAGGTTTGCGCTTCGGCAAACGCGCCCATGGCGTTGAGTTTGTGGCGCTCGATATCTTGTAACTGCCCAACCGGTTTTTCTTCGAGGCATTTACGCAGCCAGGCCATATCCGCCGGATCGTAAAACAGCATCGCTTCCGCAGGCAGGCCGTCACGCCCGGCACGGCCCGTTTCCTGGTAGTAGGATTCGATATTGCGTGGGATGTCGAAGTGCGCGACAAAACGGACATTGGGTTTATTGATGCCCATACCGAAGGCGACGGTCGCCACGACGATTTGCAGGTCATCACGTTGGAATTTTTCCTGCACTTCCGCACGCACATGGTGTTCAAGCCCGGCATGATAAGCCCCGGCGCTGATACCTTTGCTTTGCAAACGCGCAGCTGTGTCTTCCACTTTGGCGCGGCTGCCACAGTAAATAATGCCGGATTTCCCGCGCTGTTCTTGCACGTAGCGCATCAGCTGATCGAGAGGTTTAAACTTCTCCATCAGCATGTAGCGAATGTTCGGGCGGTCAAAGCTACTGATTTGAATTAGCGGGTCATGCAGACCTAACAGGCGAACAATGTCCGCGCGCGTTGTGTCATCAGCCGTAGCAGTTAAGGCAATGAATGGCACCGAAGGCAGGCGCTGGCGCAATTGGCCAAGCGCTGCATATTCCGGGCGGAAATCGTGTCCCCACTGCGAAATACAGTGCGCCTCATCAACCGCAACCATCGACAAGTGCCACTGGCTGATTTGGTCGATGAAGTTATCCATCATCAACCGTTCAGGCGCGATGTATAACAGGCGAATCTGCCCGGAACGGCAGCCCGCCATCACTTCTTGTTGCTGTTCGCGATTTTGAGTGGAGTTAAGACACGCTGCCGCAACACCGTTTGCCAGCAACTGATCAACCTGGTCTTTCATCAGCGAGATCAGCGGCGAAACCACGACAGTCAGCCCGCCAAATACCAGCGCCGGAATCTGATAGCACAGAGATTTGCCACCGCCGGTCGGCATGACAACCAGGCAATCGCGCCCTTCCAGCACCGTTTCGATGATGGCTTCCTGACCCGGGCGGAACTGTTGATAGCCGAAGGTATCTTGCAAAACCTGTCTGGCCAGTACTGCCTGATTAATTACTTCCGCCTGTGTCACGCTTTCCACACCACTAAAACCGCCAAATTTTTAGAACAGATCGTTAAGCATAACGCCGACACCGAAGCGTGTCTGGTTAAAGTTGTAATCAATTAATGACTCGCCGTAACCGCTGTAAAGCTGGGTATATAGACGTACGTGCTTAGTGACCGGATAACTAAAGCCTAATTCACCGCCGCCGTAGCCGGTATTCCAGTTGTACTGCCCTTTCATACTCAGAATCGCATCGCCAAACTGGTAGCCCACGCGTAATTGGTAGTAGCCCAGGTATTTGGTGATATCCGGATTATCGTCGGTGCTGCCAATCACATACCACGGCTTCACTTCAACCATCCAGTTACCGTGCTCAGCCATCAGACGCGTGTATAAACGGTTCCAGCTACGGGATGTTGGGTCTGAACGGCCGTTGGAGTCGTGGTTATAACCAAACTCGACATCGCGTAATGTCCAACCGGCAAAAGATTCATCGGTCGCAAAACCGAGGAAAAGCTGCGGTTCGTAGTTGGTTTCACGGAAAGGAGAAGACTCTCCACTGTTGGACAACTGCCACCAGGATTTTTGGGTATATGAGCCACCTAACACTGAGTTAGGCCCCAGAATACCGCGCCAGATAGGGAACGCGAGACTAAGCTGGAATTTTACTTCGTCTTTCCGGGCATTATCAGACCAGTTATAACTGCGAATCGCCTCTTTATTCAGATCATCAGTCACCGTATAGATCAGATAGTTAGTTTCATACGGGTAAAGTGTGAATGGATTGTCATGTTCCAGAAGCATATTCGCAATGATGCTGCCACGCACAGCCGGTTTATCATGCACTTGCTTTATGGTCGCTTCAGCTGCGTTAGCCATAGAAGGAAGCAGGCATGCCGCCATCAGCCATCCTAGATACTTGCGCATCAATGGTGTTCTCCTGAAAGAAAAGGTTTCAAATTATTATCAGGGACACATTCTACATAGTTCTTAATCTGGACGCTCGGTCTACAGTTCTTAAAGTGGCAATCAACGGTTGCGAAGCATAAAATACACAATTAATTAACATTATGCCCAAGCTACTTCAAGATTCAGGTAGGCGGCAATCGAATGAATCCCGATGAGCTTACTCAAGTAAGTGATTCGGGTGAATGAGAGCAGCCAACAACCCTGCATCTTGAAGGGCGAAGGGTATGTGATTTTGTATTGATCGAGGATGATCCATGTCTACCCCATTTTTGACCCCGGAAGCCGCTTTACAATTGGTCGGTGAAATTTTTGTCTATCACATGCCATTTAACCGTGCGCTGGGGCTGGAGCTTGTCCGTTACGAGAAAGATTACGCCGAGCTTTGTTTTAATAACCAGCCGATGATGGTGGGCAACTGGGCGCAGAGTATTTTGCACGGCGGTGTGATTGCGTCATCGCTGGATGTCGCGGCAGGCCTGGTGTGCGTGGGCAGCACATTGACTCGCCATGACAGTATTAGCGAGGAAGAACTGCGCCAGCGACTGTCGAAAATGGGCACCATCGACCTGCGTGTCGATTACCTGCGTCCGGGGCGCGGGCAACGTTTCACCGCCAGCAGCACCCTTCTACGTGCAGGCCGTAAAGTGGCCGTGGCACGCGTGGAATTACACAACGAAGATCAATTGCATATCGCCAGTGCGACCGCTACCTACATGGTGGGGTGATGTAATTATTGCTGATACAATTAGGACACTATTGATCAACGAGTTCTTTTCATGGATGCGAAACAAACCCGTCAGGGCGTATTACTAGCACTGGCGGCGTACTTTATGTGGGGCATCGCGCCTGCTTACTTCAAATTAATCCACTATGTTCCGGCTGATGAAATCCTGACGCACCGCGTGATTTGGTCATTCTTCTTTATGGTGGTGTTAATTAGCCTTAGTCGCCAGTGGCCTCAGGTAAAGAGATCCTGTCAGAACCGCAAAAAGGTATTCGCCATGGCACTCTCTGCGGTGCTCATCGGCGGTAACTGGCTGCTCTTCATCTGGGCGGTGAATAACAACCACATGCTCGAGGCAAGCCTGGGTTATTTTATCAACCCGCTGGTTAACGTGCTATTGGGGATGATTTTCCTCGGTGAGCGCTTCCGCAGAATGCAGTGGGTCGCCGTTGGCCTTGCCGCTTGTGGTGTTCTGGTTCAGCTTTGGACATTCGGCTCGCTGCCAATCATCGCTCTGGGCCTTGCATTTAGCTTCGCGTTTTACGGGCTGGTGCGTAAGAAAATTGCCGTGGATGCGCAAACCGGCATGCTGGTTGAAACGCTGTGGCTGCTGCCAATTGCCGCGATTTACCTGTTTGGCATCGCGGACAGTTCAACCAGCCATATGGGGCAAAACTCGATATCGCTGAATTTACTGCTGATTGCGGCGGGCGTGGTCACCACGATTCCATTGCTGTGCTTCACCGCAGCGGCGACGCGTTTGCGCCTCTCGACGCTGGGCTTCTTCCAGTACATCGGCCCGACGTTAATGTTCCTGTTGGCGGTGACGTTCTACGGTGAAGTCGTCGGTAAAGACAAGCTCCTGACCTTCGGTTTTATCTGGGCGGCGCTGGCGCTGTTTATTCTGGATGCTATTTATACGCAACGAAACTCGCGGATAGCAGCGCGCGCGGTCGCGCAGAAGTAAAAAAGAGAGCCAATCGGCTCCCTTCTCATTTTCATCTCACAACCAGTTTTTGCGCTTGAAGTAGAGATACGGTGCCAGGCCAGCGAGGATCATGACGATAATCGCCGCCGGGTAACCGAAGCTCAGTTTCAACTCGGGCATAAACTCAAAGTTCATCCCGTAGCTGGATGCAACAAGCGTTGGCGGTAGGAATACGACGGATACCACCGAGAAGATCTTGATGATGCGGTTCTGCTCGATGTTGATAAAGCCCATCGCCGCCTGCATCAGGAAGTTCACTTTCTGGAACAGGGATTCATTGTGCGGCAGCAGGGATTCGATATCTCGCAGAATTTCACGGGCCTGCTCAAGCTGCCCGCTCGGCAAACGCGCTTTACGCACCAGGAAGTTCAGGGCGCGTTGCGTATCCATCAGACACAAACGGACTTTCCAGCCGATATCTTCCAACTCAGCGAGAGTGGAAAGTGCGGCGTCGTATTCATCACCCTGGTGCCCTTCCATAATCACGCGGCTGAGTTTTTCCAGATCGCTATAGATGTTTTCGATTTCGTCTGCCAACTGTTCGATTTTGGTTTCGAATAAGTCGAGCAGTAATTCGTAAGCGTTGCCATCAACCATATTCTGGCTACGAGCACGCATGCGATAGAGGCGAAAAGCTGGTAATTCACGTTCGCGCAGCGTAAACAGACGGCCTTCACGAATAGTAAATGCCACGGTGCTGTTGCCCGCGTGATCGTCGGCATCTTCGTAAAAGAAAAATGAGTGGATGTGCAAACCGTCTTCGTCTTCAAAAAAACGCGCGGATGCTTCGATGTCTTCCAGTTCCGGGCGCGTTGCCAGGCTTTGACCAAGTTCCGTTTGCACGCGCTGACGCTCGCTCTCTTCAGGCTCGACCAAATCAACCCAAACAGAATTGCTCAGGTTATCGGCCTCATCTAATTCAAGACGGGACAGACGATTGTTTTCCAGTTGAAATGCGCTCAGCATGACCGGTACTCCCAATGCAAAAAATATCAGGGACAGTTCGGTTGGCACACAGACAGAAACTAACTAGGTTTCAGACCATTAAAAAGTCTGACTCATTGCGACGGGATATACGAGATATGAGGTCGCCGACAACCACTAAGGCTATCAGCATTCGAGGATAGCCTTAGAAGTTGTACCTGGATGACAGGTTATTGAGCCAGTATTTACTGGGTGTGTCCAAGGCGAGTGTCCTCTTAGCGTAATCGTGCGCGCATGTTACGCCACCATAAATATGGCGTCAACACGCAACGGGACACCATGGAGTAATAAACTATGGTGATATTTATAAGCTAGCAAAAGCGTGAAAGACTATGAGTTAACCCGCTAATTTATACCGATTCAAGGCGTGCATAAGCAGCAACTAGCCACTTAATTCCCTGCCCTGGGAATGCCACTTGAATACGGCTGTGTTCACCACTCCCTTCCAGGTTAACGACCGTGCCTTCACCAAATTTTGCATGCCGTACACGCTGCCCGAGTTTAAAGCCTGAATCATTCTCAGAGATTGGCGTGCCCATGCGTTGGTGGCTGACCGGGCGGCTGATACTGGCACGCAGGCGAACTTCTTCCACGCAGTTTTCTGGCAGTTCACCAATGAAACGTGACGGGCGGTGATAAACTTCTTTGCCATACAGACGACGGGTTTCAGCGTAGGTCAGTGTCAGTTTTTGCATCGCACGCGTCACACCCACATAGGCAAGGCGGCGTTCTTCTTCCAGGCGGCCACCTTCATCGAGCGACATCTGGCTTGGGAACATGCCCTCTTCCATGCCGACGATAAACACCTGCGGGAACTCCAGACCTTTCGCCGAGTGCAGCGTCATCAATTGCACCGCATCTTGCCAGGTATCGGCTTGCCCTTCACCCGCTTCAAGCGCCGCATGGGACAAGAACGCTTGCAAAGGCATCAAGTCTTCGTCTTCATCCTGATAGCTGAACTGGCGTGTTGCCGTGACCAGTTCTTCTAAGTTTTCAATACGCGTCTGGCCCTTCTCACCCTTTTCCTGCTCGTACATCATCATCAGGCCCGAATCTTTGATAACCCGGTCAGTTTGTACGTGCAGCGGCATGTCGATGGTTTCATGTGCCAGCGCGTCGATAAGTTCCATGAAGCGTTGCAACGCAGAAGCGGCACGGCCTGCTAATGCTTTTTCCTGGAGTAACAAGCGGCAGGCTTGCCACATTGTCAGTTGCTGGTCACGCGATGTCTGGCGCACCACGTCTAATGTGCGGTCGCCGATGCCACGCGTTGGCGTGTTAACCACGCGCTCAAACGCTGCGTCATCATTGCGGTTGGCAATCAGGCGCAGATACGAGAGCGCATCTTTGATTTCCTGACGTTCGAAGAAGCGCATGCCGCCATAGATGCGGTACGGCATGCCGACCTGCAATAACGCCTCTTCCAGCACTCGCGATTGGGCGTTGCTGCGATAAAGAATGGCGCATTGCTCGAGTGCTCCACCCGCTTCCTGCCACGTTTTGATACGGTTAACCACGAAACGCGCTTCATCTAATTCGTTAAATGCGCAATACAGTGAGATCGGCTCGCCGTCGCTGCCATCCGTCCACAGCTCTTTGCCTAAACGACCTGAGTTGTTCGCAATCAGGGCGTTGGCGGCATTCAGAATGTTGTTGGTTGAGCGGTAGTTTTGCTCAAGGCGAATGGTTTGTGCGCCAGGGAAATCGGTCAGGAAGCGTTGGATATTCTCAACTTGCGCGCCGCGCCAGCCGTAGATTGACTGGTCATCATCACCAACAATCATCACTTTGCCTGTATCACCTGCCAACATGCGAATCCATGCGTACTGGATGCTGTTGGTATCCTGGAATTCGTCCACCAGAATATTGGTGAAGCGTTCGCGGTAGTGATTAAGAATGTGTGGCTTGTTCAGCCAGAGTTCATGAGCACGCAGCAATAGTTCGGCAAAGTCCAGAAGCCCTGCGCGATCGCAGGCTTCCTGATACGCCTGATACACTTTTTGCCAGGTTTGCTCGACCGGGTTGCCATAACTTTCAATGTGATGTGGGCGTAGGCCTTCATCTTTTTTGCCGTTGATAAACCACATTGCCTGGCGTGCAGGCCACTGTTTATCGTCGAGATTCATGGCTTTAATCAGGCGCTTTAACAAACGCAGCTGATCTTCGCTGTCCAGTATTTGGAAATCCTGCGGCAGGTTGGCGTCCATGTGATGTGCACGCAGCAAGCGGTGCGCGAGACCATGGAAAGTACCTACCCACATGCCGCCCTGGCTGGTTCCCATCAACTGACTGATACGGTGGCGCATTTCAGCCGCCGCTTTGTTGGTAAACGTCACCGCCATAATCGAATATGGCGAGCAGTTTTCCACGCTAATTAACCACGCAATACGGTGCACCAATACACGCGTCTTACCGCTTCCTGCACCAGCCAGTACCAGCATGTTGCTACGCGTGGCCGCAACGGCTTCGCGCTGTTTGTCATTGAGGCTGTCGAGCAGGTAAGAAACGTCCATTGGCACCGCCGTTGAGGAGATAAAAATATACTGTGATTTTATACAGAATTAATCAGATTATATCAGCGCGGTGAGGGATGCCAACTGCGAAATTTCCAGATGTGGCAATAAGCGGCTGTCATCAATCTGCATTAGGTCGCCATCGCGCAGATTTATCCAACAAGCCTGCATACCACAGCGAACAGCCCCTGCAACATCAGTAGTCAGGTCATCACCTACGTGCAGAATATGGCCGAGCGGAACATTGAGCTTTTCTGCTGCGAGATGATACATATCATTAAATGGTTTGGATCGCCCATGAGGGCCGGCGCGCAGCACAAACTTAAAGTATTGATCGAGGCCGAAAAGATGTGGCTCAGCGTTACCGTTGGTAATCGCCACCAGCGGCCATTTTTCGGCGAGTTTCGCTAACGTGTCGTGCGTTTCTTGCGGCACGTCGATTTGGCTGCGCCAATGGGCAAAGTTCTCCATCGAAGCTTGTGCGCCTGCGGCGGCGTCTTCCGCTGATAATCCGACATCTAACATGGCTTGCTCTACAGCACGACGACGCCATTCGGTGACATCGTGGTAAATATCCGGTTCTGCGAGGCGCAACGCATGGCGAATGCGCAAAAAATCAGGGCGTAGCAGATGGTTTAGCTTCGGGTGGTAGTTTTGCACAAAGCTCATTGATTCGCTTTCGGTACGCGTAATGACTTCACGGTTGTCGTAGAGCGTGTCGTCGAGATCAAAAGTGAGCGCGGCAATAGGCCCAAGTGGGCGATAAAAATGCATTACGATTTCCCTCGTTTAGCGCGTGGATGCGCAGCATCATACACTGAGGCTAAGTGTTGGAAGTCGAGATGGGTATAGATTTGCGTCGTGGAAAGGTTGGCGTGGCCTAATAACTCCTGTACACCGCGCAGATCCCCGCTCGATTCCAGCATATGCGTGGCAAATGAATGGCGCAATTTGTGAGGATGTACATGGCTGTTTAGCCCCTGTTTTATGCCCCACTCGCTAAAGCGTTTTTGAACGTTGCGCGTCGAGATACGCTTCCCCTGTTTGGAGAGAAATAACGCATCGTCGTCCGGACCAAAAAGCTCGCGCAGATCAAGCCAGTGCTCAACCCAGGTAACAGCAGATTTCCCCACCGGCACCCGGCGCTCTTTGCTACCTTTACCTATCACCCACACTTCACCTGTCGTCAGATCAATGTGGCGGCAATCCATATTAACCAGTTCGGAAAGACGCAGCCCAGCACCGTACATCACCTCCAGCATCGCGCGATCACGCACGGCAAGTGGGTCGTTGATGTCGATATCCAGCAGGCGACTAACGTCATCGACGTCGATATTTTTTGGTAGATGGCGGCCCGTTTTCGGCGTAGTAATACCTTTTGCGGGATTGGCTTTGAGCTCACCCTGGCTGACACACCAGTCGAAGAAACTACGGAGCGCGGAAAGACGTAATGCCAGGCTTGATGACCCGAGGCCCGCTTTGCGGCTGCGAACCGTGATTGAACGAACCGCGGCGGCATCACACTGCTGCCAGGTGCTCATGTTCATCTCGCCCGCCAGGGTGATTATTGCGGTCAGTTGGCGGCCATAGTTGAGCAGTGTCAGCGGGCTTAACTGGCGCTCTACTTTCAGGTAGCGCAGAAAGCCATCGACTAAAGGTTGCAGTGGGGAGGCCGTCATACTCGCTCGACCCAGCGCTCCAGCAAGTCTGGCAACATCAGCGCCAGTTCATGAAGTAATTGTGTGCCTTGCCCTTCCTGGTAATGCTGAGGATCGCGGCTACTAAAAACCAGCACGCCTAAATCTGCGTCACTACCCATCAGAGACACGGCCACTGAACCAATGGCTTTCGCCTGAGGTAAAACCACCAGTAATTCAGGGCCATTTAACGGCCCCAAATAATGCTGACGATCCCCAAGACGTTGAATACGCAACGACTCGAAAGCCTGCCGATTCAGTGCCAAATGGGTAAAATCGGAAGGAGCACCAATCCGCCAACGGTCCGCAAAAAGACGCACATTTGCGCCAGCCAGACCCATTTCGCGCGCCCAACGGTGCAAGCGGTTAAGCATTTCCTGCAAACTAGTGGCAGAAGCCAGACGGCCCTGCAACTTCAGTAAGCGATAGAACAAACCTTCGTTGGCACTCGCCTGCTCCATCAGCAAGGTCATGTTTTCTTCAAGGAAATTGATATGGTTACGGCTACGTGCCATATGCCACTCAACCAACGAAACAGTGCCGCGTACCGGATGCGGCACCTGCATCTGTTCTACATGCTGGGCGTTACGAATAAAGAAATCGGGATGACGTAGCAGATATTCCGCCACCATTCGGTCATCCAGTTCCAGTACGGCTTCTTGCTGTTCCTCGGCATTCTTCATAGATGTATAAATCCATCATAGACGTGGGCCGCTGGACCGGTCATAAACAACGGCGTTCCCGGCCCTTTCCAGGCGATATCAAGGCGGCCACCAGGTAGCTCAACGCGAACCTGTTCCGCAAGTATCCCTTGCAAGATGCCCACAGCAACTGCGCCGCAAGCACCGCTGCCACAAGCTTGTGTTTCCCCGGCGCCACGTTCATAAACGCGCAGACGGATATGTTCTTTGGTTACAACCTGCATAAAGCCGATGTTTGCACGCTCAGGAAAACGCTCATGGTTTTCCATCACTGGCCCCAGCGTTTCCACAGCGGCCGTAGTCAAGTCATCAACCTGAATCACGCAATGCGGGTTACCCATCGACACGACGCCACACATAATGGTTTGTTCGGCGGCACGCATAATATAGGTCTTTTCCGCTTTGTTTGCGCGGAACGGCACAGCGGAAGGCTCGAAATTAGGCTCGCCCATATTCACGCGTACCAACTCATCTTCCGTCACGCTGAGAACCATGCGGCCATTGGCGGTGCTGACGCGAATATCGCGTTTGTTGGTAAGCCCCTTCAGGCGCACAAAGCGTGCAAAGCAACGCGCGCCGTTGCCACATTGTGAGACTTCGCTACCATCAGCGTTAAAAATACGATAATGGAAATCAAGGTCTGGATCGTATGGCGGTTCAACCACCAATAACTGATCAAAACCCACTCCCAAATGCCTGTCGGCCAGACGGCGGATAAGCTCAGGGGAGAAATAGACGTTTTGAGTCACCGCGTCGACGACCATAAAGTCATTGCCAAGGCCATGCATCTTCGAAAACTGCATCTTCTGCTCCATATACGCGGCTACTTATTAATAATGTGCTAGTAGACAACCTGAGTCGGCGCGTTATCAGTACCACGATTATTACGATCTGGCGTGGTTGATTGCGGCTGTGGCTTAGGAGTGACCTGAGATGTAGGCTTGGTTTTACCGTCCGCAGGAGGGAAGTACAGCGGCCCCTTAAGGCCACAGCCAGAAAGGCTAAAAAGTGCCAGCACGAGTGCTAATGGGCAGAAAATTTTCTTCATTATTGAGATGCCTGTAATCCACTATTCTGCCTTCTATCATCGCAGGTGATCCCTGAAAAGCAATACTCTTTTCTATTCGCGAGTGTTGCTATACTGCCGTGAAGAAGAACAACTGAGAAACGAAAATGAACGACAGTGAATTTCATCGCCTGGCTGACGGCCTGTGGTCAACAATTGAAGAACGTCTGGATGACTGGGATGGTGATAGCGATATCGACTGCGAAATCAATGGCGGCGTGCTGACCCTGAGTTTTGAGAATCGCAGCAAGATTATTATCAATCGCCAGGAGCCTCTCCATCAGGTATGGCTTGCCACCAAAAGCGGCGGTTACCATTTTAACTTGAAAGACGACAAATGGATTTGTGACCGTAGCGGCGCAGAGTTTTGGACATTACTTGAAGAAGCTTGCACACAGCAGGCGGGTGAACCCGTTAGCTTTAGCTAGCTGTTGCTGTACTGCTGAAGTAGCGGCGCATTGCTATCGTCATGATTAGTCGGCGTCGCTGCTGTAATAGTCTGGGTGCGGAACGGAATTACCTGCGAGCGCCCATCGACTTTCACAATCTGATAGAACTGTGGCAAGTTGAAGTTAATGAAGCTTGAGCCGTAAGTGAAACGGTCGTGCGAAGACGAATAGAAACGGCTGACATCACGCACTAAATCTTCTTTACTGCCCTCACAGTGGTGATACACCTCTGCGCGGTTGGTCTCATCGAGGATATAGATATTGAACCCGTGGTCCTCACTCGCTTCTTCAAAGAAGAATTGAATGATCCCTTCACTGGCAAACCCATCTACGACTGACGGCAACTGAACCTGATTAGTCTCAACCTGCACCGATAAACCATGCAATTTGTTATGCGAAATTGCACCGTAGAACTCGACCGCATTCTCCAGTTTTTGCACTGAAACGCTCAGGCGTTCGAAGAATAGCCCCCACGTCTGGCCAGAAATACGCAGCGCTTTAAAGCGACCAGGTTCCTGGCGCGTGCTGGACAAGCGGAAGTCGATACATTCGGAAACCAGTTGCTGAACACGCGTGCGGATAAGCCCACGCAAATGCTGGCTGTAACAGAACACTTCCACGCTATCTGGCGGTGCGGCATCCTGGTGCATTTTGCCCAGAATGGTTTTCAGCGCCTCAATCATCGACTGTTCGCCGTTGAAATGCAGAGTACGCACTTCATTCCAGGAGTTGCGGTAAAGCAGGTCAACGCTTCCCACCAGGCACTGTTGCTGCTGCCCGAAGCTGAACACATCCAGCTTACGGAAATCGAAATGAACAACCTGATTACGGAATGCCGCTGTCGGGTCATATTCGAGGTTAACTATGATAGACAGATGGCGAATTTCGCATGGGCTATACAACGCTTTCGCAGTTGGCGCAGGCAAACGCAGCGGGAAGTGGTGCGAAACATCGGCCACCATTTCCTGCAATTTTGGCAAATCACAGATTCCGTTGCCCTTAATAAACAGGCGGGTGCGCGAAGTCAGCAGGCCGTTGAAGTAGGCCCAAGCCACCAGCTTATTAAGATAACGGTTATATTCCAGCGGTTGATGGCTGATGATGGAATCCATGTTTGGTGCACGGTTGTAGAGATACCAACCTGAACGGTTTGCTCGACCCGGCGGAACATGAATAAAGGTCAGATTAGGCTCTGACAAATCAGGGGAAATTTGCGGATTAACCAGCGTGACTTTACCCGGTAGCGCTTCAAACGCGGCATACAATTTACGGGTCAATACACCGATATCTTGCGGGCTTGCACTGACGCTGAGGTTGTTACGGCGAGCGAAACGAATCAGGTTGCGATAGCTTTGCATCATCGCGTCAAGGAGTTCGTTGTGCGCATCACGAACCTGGTCGATTTTCCAGTTAGCGCGGTTATCGAGCATCGCCAGACGTGGCTCATCCCAGCCCCAGTCTTTGACCAGTTGGCTTAAAACTTCACGACGCCAACCTACACAGGCACGCTCACGGGACAGTTTTTCGCACACTTTGAGATAGAAGCAGCGACGTACTAAGTCCAGACGCGCAGTGTCTTCGATTTGTGTGAGGTAGTGAGTCACACGCTCCAGCATCATGCAGTACGGATCAAGCCCAAAAGAGACTATCTCGCCATCATGCAGTCGCTGCTTAATGTCTTTTGCAAGCAGACGCGTGTTTGGATATTCCCAGGAATAGGCTTCCAGCAGCAGCGTCTTGAGCACGGCTTTATAAGGAGAATCGATACTCTTATAGAGCTGCCACAGGCTGGCTCCAAAATATTCTTCCGCGGAAAGAGAGCTTAAACCACCGAGATCCAGCCATTCGTTTGGCGTGAGCACACCCTGCGAGTAGAGGCTCATTACGTAATCGTCGTAATGATCTTCTTCGTCGCCAGGAACCATACTCCACAGAATACGTTTCCCGGCCAGGCGCACAGCAGTGCGGTAGAACTCGTCGAGCAACAAGATGTGCTGTGTTGAACCACAGTCTTCACCGCCCAGGCTGCCACTTTCGTTGTGGCGGAAGCGGTTTTCGTCAATCAGGAAGAAGCTGACTTCAACACCTAAAGAGGCGGCCCAGCTTTCCAGCACGCTGCATTTACGTTGCAGCAACTGGCGCTCGTCATTATCGAGCCATGACTGGTGACAAACCCAAATATCCAGGTCGGATGAACAACTCTGCCCAACGGACGATGTGCTGCCCATGGTATAGAGGCCCGTGATAGGCAATTCACCAGATTCTGTTTTCTGCGGCGGCATGCCGCGCATCAATTCGAGTTCGTTGAGGTAGTGGCGTTGGGTTTCATCAGGCGTGTAGATGCAAATGCCATGTGGAACGTTACCCTCAAGGTAACCTGGCATCAGCGGGTGATGATAATGTAACAATGTTGGCAGAAGACTGTAGACCTGTTGAAAAGCAGGGCCCATTGCCGCAAGTGCGCGATCTACACGCAGTTGGTTAATGGCATCCAGTCTCTGTTTAAGAGTCTCAATATAGAGGTACAAGACATATCGCCTGATGGTTTCAGTATTACGAAAAAACCCGTTTCCCGGTTGTTGCCTCTATTATAAACGACAAGGCAAAGAATTGCTGGAAACGTGATCAATTTAACACCTTGCTGGTTGACCGTAAAGAAAGATGCGCTACGCGCCAACTTCCGCTCCGCCTACCGGCTTTATCTTCCATAATACGAAATATGTCCCTCTTTTCCGCAAACCCGTTGAAACTGACAGCCTTCCTTGAAGAGTGGTAGGATGGTCAGGGACGATAATTACGGTAACTAGCAATGTTAGACAATGTATTAAGAATTGCCACTCGCCAAAGTCCATTAGCACTCTGGCAAGCACATTATGTCAAACAACGCCTGGAAGCGTGCCATCCCCAGCTCACGGTTGAACTGGTGCCTATGGTTACGCGTGGCGACATCATTCTTGATACACCGCTGGCGAAAGTCGGTGGCAAGGGATTGTTTGTCAAAGAGTTAGAACTTGCACTCCTTGAAGGCCGTGCGGATATCGCCGTACATTCCATGAAAGATGTGCCAGTCGAGTTTCCTGAAGGCTTAGGGTTAGTGACGATTTGCGAACGTGACGATCCGCGTGACGCTTTTGTCTCCAATCATTTCGACAGCCTGGACACACTCCCGGCAGGCAGCGTAGTAGGCACTTCCAGCCTCCGCCGCCAATGCCAGATCGCCGAGCGCCGCCCGGACCTTGTCATTCGTTCTTTGCGCGGCAATGTCGGTACCCGCCTGGGTAAACTCGATAACGGTGACTACGACGCAATTATTCTGGCGGTCGCCGGGCTGAACCGTCTTGGTTTGCAATCACGTATCCGCTACGCATTGCCCGCAGAAGTCTCTTTGCCTGCGGTAGGCCAGGGCGCGGTGGGAATCGAATGCCGTCTTGATGATGAACACACACAAGCGCTGCTTGCTTCACTTAACCATGAAGAGACTGCAATTCGCGTTCGTGCGGAGCGCGCCATGAACATGCGCCTTGAGGGCGGATGCCAGGTGCCGATTGGCAGTTATGCCGAGCTTAATAATGGTGAGTTATGGTTGCGGGCATTAGTGGGCGCACCTGATGGCTCGATTCTGGTGCGTGGCGAACGCCGTGGTAAGCCAGAAGATGCCGAAGTTATGGGCGTTTCGCTTGCGGAGGAGCTTCTCGATAAAGGCGCGCGTGAGATTCTTGCCGCCGTTTATGACGGAGATGCTCCGGCATGACAATACTTGTCACCCGCCCTTCCCCCGCTGGGGACGAGTTAGTGAGCAGACTGCGCGCACTGGGGCAGGTGGCGTATAGCTTCCCACTTATCGAGTTTTCCCCCGGCCGGCAGTTGGACAAACTGCCTGGCATGCTGGCGAGCCTGAACGAAGGCGACCTGGTGTTCGTATTATCGCAGCACGTCATAAATTATGCCCACCCACAATTACGCCAAAACGGCATCTCCTGGCCTTCACATCTTGCCTGGTTTGCCATTGGGCGTACGACTGCCTTAGCGTTTCACACGGTTAGCCATTTGCCGATTCGTTATCCGCAAGACAGGGAAACAACGGAAGTCTTGCTACAATTACCTGAATTACAGAATGTTGCCGGGAAACGGGCACTCATTTTACGCGGGAATGGGGGTCGTGAACTGTTAGGCGAAACGCTGGCCGAACGCGGCGCAGAAGTGACTTTCTGCGAATGCTACCAAAGAAGTGCCAGAATTTATGACGGAACGGAAGAAGCCTTTCGCTGGCGCGAACGTGGGGTTTCAACGCTGGTCGTGACAAGCGGTGAAATGCTACAACAACTTTATGCGCTCATTCCGGAATGGTATCGAAAAAACTGGTTACTACACTGCCGACTGTTAGTTGTCAGTGAGCGTTTGGCAGACCTTGCCCGGGATTTGGGCTGGCAAGATATTCGGGTCGCCGATAACGCAGACAATGACGCGCTGCTTCGCGCGTTACAATAAATCAACCCCCAAAATAATTCGAGTTGCACCAAGGCAGCTTGAAGAATGAAGGGTATACAATATGGGACGCCACAATGACGGAACAACAGAATAACTCCGCCATGGTTGAAGAGACCACACCTGCGGTAGAAAGCGCTCCGCTTTCAGAACAGCCACCACAAAAAAATCGTAGTGGTATTGCCGGAATTGCGTTGGGTGCGATCGCCATTGCTATTGCCCTTGCGTTAGGTGGCGGTCTTTACAGTTATGGTAAGCATCAGGCAGCGGCGCAAAATGCCAACACCGATGCATTGGCAACGCAGCTCACCGCTTTACAAAAGCAACAAGAACAGCAGCAAGCTTCTCTGGAAACTACCATCAAGCAGCAGGCAACTGCACTCCAGGAGTCGGATCGCCAGCAGGCAAATCTGGCGCGCGAGCTTGACGAAGTTCAGCAAAAAGTGGCCACTATTTCCGGCAGCGATGCAAAAACCTGGTTGTTAGCACAATCCGATTTCCTGGTGAAACTGGCCGGACGGAAATTGTGGAGCGATCAGGATGTCACGACCGCCGCCGCATTGCTGAAGAGTGCTGATGCCAGCCTGGCCGATATGAACGATCCGAGCCTGATTGCCGTGCGTCGTGCGCTGACAGACGATATTTCCGCACTCTCCGCGATTAGTCAGGTTGATTACGACGGGATTATCCTCAAGCTCAATCAGCTTTCTAACCAGGTCGATAATCTGCGTCTGGCAGACAACAATACCGACGACACGCCTATGGATTCCGACGGTAGCGAGCTTTCTTCTACAGTGACGGAATGGCGTCAAAATCTAACTAAAAGCTGGCACAACTTTATGGATAGTTTCATTACTATTCGCCGCCGCGATGAAACTGCCGTTCCGCTTCTGGCACCAAACCAGGATGTTTACCTGCGTGAAAATATCCGCTCGCGTTTGTTAGTTGCAGCACAAGCGGTTCCTCGCCACCAGGACGAAACGTATAAGCAGTCGCTGGAGAATGTTTCCACATGGGTTCGTGCTTATTACGACACCAACGACAGCGTGACAAAATCCTTCCTTGATGAGCTGGATTCTCTCAGCCAGCAAAGCATCAACATGGATGTGCCGCAAACGCTGGAAAGCCAGCCTCTACTGGAAAAGCTGATGCAGACCCGGGTGCGTAATTTGCTTGCCCAACCTGCAGCGAGCGCAACCGCTCCTGCTGAACAACCTGCCGCGCCTGAACAAGCGCCTGCACCAACTCAGGGAGAATAAGCATGATTAAAGTCTTATTACTCTTCCTACTGTTGATCGCCGGGATCGTCCTTGGACCAATGCTGGCCGGACATCAGGGTTATGTGTTGATTCAGACCGATAATTACAACGTGGAAACCAGCGTCACTGGCCTGGTGATCATCCTGATCCTGACAATGGTAGTGCTGTTTGCTATTGAATGGATACTGCGCCGTGTTTTCCGCACCGGGGCTCGTACCCGTGGCTGGTTTGTTGGGCGTAAAAGCAGTCGCGCGCGCAAGCAAACCAAAGCGGCATTACTGAAACTGGCTGAAGGTGATTATCAGCAAGTTGAGAAGCTGATGCTGAAAAATGCCGATCATGCCGAACAGCCAGTCGTAAACTATTTACTGGCAGCAGAAGCCGCACAACAGCGTGGCGATGAAATTCGTGCCAATCAGCATCTGGAACGCGCAGCCGAACTGGCAGACAGCGACCAACTCCCGGTAGAAATTACCCGCGTGCGCCTGCAACTGGCGCGTAACGAAAACCATGCTGCCCGCCATGGCGTAGATAAGTTACTGGAGACGGCACCACGTCACCCTGAAGTGCTACGTCTTGCCGAAATGGCATATGTCCGCACTGGTGCATGGGGATCGCTGCTCGACATTTTACCCGCAATGGACAAAGTACAGGTTGGCGATGAAGTCCACCGCACCGCATTGCAACAACAGGCCTGGATTGGCTTGATGGATCAAGCAATGGCGGATCAGGGTAACGATGGGCTGAAGGCCTGGTGGAAAAATCAAAGCCGTAAGACGCGCCATGAAACCGTGCTACAGGTCGCGATGGCGGAGCATCTTATTGAGTGTGACGATCATGATGCGGCACAGGAAATCATTCTTGATGGCCTGAAACGCCAGTACGACGAGCGTTTGATATTACTGATGCCACGTCTGAAATCAGGCAACCCGGAGCAACTTGAAAAAGCCCTTCGCCAGCAGATCAAGACACAAGGCGATCGTCCATTGCTTAATAGCACACTCGGTCAGTTACTGATGAAACACGGCGAATGGCAACAAGCGAGCGATGCTTTCCGTGAAGCACTCAAACAGCGTCCTGATGCCTTTGATTATGCATGGTTGGCTGATTGCCTGGATCGTCTGCATAACCCAGAAGAGGCGGCCTTGATGCGCCGTGATGGCCTGCTGTTAACCCTGCAAAACAACCCCAATTCATAACACCCCAAGGGCGATAACTGTCGCCCTTCCCCATTTCCTTTATGCAAAAAAAAACACCTGCCAATTGGCAGGTGTCAAAACAGGTCTTTAAGACAACTAAGTGGTGCTTCACTCAACGTTATGTCCATGGTGTTGGATGAGGTCTGAAAGACGACATCTGTCGGTGGACGATAAGCACCGTAATCGGCTCTGCGTCATTCCTTGGTTTATGAAGCCGAAGCAAACATAAGAAGTGGAATGAGCATCTACAGATATATTATTGCACGATGCATGCCAGGTTTGAATTCATAATTACCCTTAGCCTGGAATCATTTTATATTCATGATGTTACCTCAGATGCCTTAAGCAATAGATGGGCTATTTTTGTACCAGGGTAGTGCTGCTATAGTGTCTCTTTTTAGAGACACTTAAATTGAAGTTTGTAATTATTATTTTTTATCAATGAGTTAAGAGTCACCAAATAGCGACAATAAAAATCGCGATGTCGTGATTTTGAGACGAAGGTTTGCGATTGGCGGTTTTGTCGGCCTCGCTGAACTAATCCGATCGACGAAACGATAAACTACAGACGTAAAAAAGCCCAACCTTGCGGTTGGGCTTTCTTGAAATTGGTCGGCGAGAGAGGATTCGAACCTCCGACCCACTGGTCCCAAACCAGTTGCGCTACCAAGCTGCGCTACTCGCCGAAATACTGCATTTACTTCTTACTGCTTTCAACTTAGAGATGGTGCGAAGAGAGGGACTTGAACCCTCACGTCCGTAAGAACACTAACACCTGAAGCTAGCGCGTCTACCAATTCCGCCACCTTCGCAATATCACTAAATTAAATGGGGTGGCTAATGGGACTCGAACCCACGACAACTGGAATCACAATCCAGGGCTCTACCAACTGAGCTATAGCCACCACTGTAAATCTTTTCGCGCGGTCCACCTTCTTAACAAGAAGTACCGCCGCAGCTCTGGCCCCATTCAATCAATGGTGCGCCCGACAGGATTCGAACCTGAGACCTCTGCCTCCGGAGGGCAGCGCTCTATCCAGCTGAGCTACGGGCGCATAGCGCCGTTGCGGGGTCGGATATTACGGCCTTCATGCTCACCTGTCTAGTGCTTATTTAAATAAAATGCGCATTTGGTTATGCTTTGCACATTCTGATGATTATCCAGCCAAATTCAGCCGTAATACTCACTTTAACGCGATACCTGGCTGCGTTTTATAGGCGGCCGGTGTAATGCCAGGCCAGATAACGCAGCAACTTTATTTGCCGTGTGATGCGGCTCGGTTGCGACAATAAGCGATACAACCACTCAAGACCTAGATTCTGCCAAACTTTTGGTGCGCGTTTCACATGCCCGGTAAAGACATCGTATGTTCCACCCACACCCATATACAGAGCATCAGGGTAAACCTTGCGGCAGTCGCGCATAAAGATTTCCTGCCGCGGCGATCCCATCGCTACAGTGACAATAGCGGCACCGCTTTCCCGAATACGCTCAAACAAAGCCTGCTGCTGCTCGACTTTGAAGTATCCATCCTGGCTACCAACAATATTAACGTTCCACTGTTTACGCAGTTTGGCTTCGGTTTGCGCCAATATTTCAGGTTTTCCACCGATCAGGAAAACAGGAGTACCTTCTCCGCCTGCCCGTTGCATTAATGCTTCCCAGAGGTCGGCTCCCGGAACGCGAGACACAACAGCACCTGGAAACTTTTTGCGAATCGAGCGCACCACACTAATACCGTCAGCGTATTTATATTCTGCGTTATCGATTAACACTCTCACTTGCTGGTCACGTTCTGCGGAAAGGATTTTCTCAGCATTAATCGCTACCAGCGTACCGCTACGCAGCGAGCCTCCTGCGTAGAGATAATCCAATGCATGCTGCATATCGCGCCAACCCAGTAGGCTCAAGCCACGAATCGTATATGAAGGTGCAGTCGTGAGTTCTGTCATGATATTCCCTGCGATACATTTTGAGAGCCAGAAACAACTTGCGGTGAACGGCGTAGGCGTTGATGTATCAGCCCCGCGCTATCAAATAGCCAGTAAAGCAGCTTCGCAAACAGCAGACAGACACCAAAGATAACCATGAAAAACACCACACGGGAGACAAAAGAGTCCAATCCCTCACGTGCCAATACAATCATGTTAAAAATCGCTCCAAAGCAGAAACTATGCAAAATGGCGGCTTTGTACTTGTTGGTTTCACGATTACCCAGGTCATACAACCAGTCGAACCATTTAATAATCAGCCCGACTACAACTGCGCCTAATGGGATAAACCACACGCCCCCCATAACCACCAGTGAACCGATTAAGGTCGGTGAAATTGCCAGGCCAGAGTGGTTGTTAAGAACTTCCCAAGTAAAGTAGTTCGCACTATTCAGGACAATCCCCGGACGGCCAGGCCATAACCAGGTAGGAATAAAGACATAGAAATCACGTATGATTGGTGCCAGACCCTGGAACTCAATTTTGTCGTAATTCTGCAGCAGTAATCCCAAATTTTCCCACGGCGAAAAGGTATCGCGAGTCAGGTACAAGAAGGTGTAAAACGCTTCCTCCCCATTGACGTTAAGCCCATAACGCTTTAATGCCAGCCAGAACATACCGACGATGCCAAATACACCCGCCGCCGCCAGCATCCACAGCGAGATCCAGCCGCGAATAATACCGATGAACAAAAAGATGGCGAACGCGATGATAATATTGGCTCGAGTCCCACCAACAATCATGTAAGTCAGTAGACCAAACGCCACGGTGCTCACCAGGAAAAACATCCAGGCTCGACCATCTTGCTTAAGAAAATAGACAACCAGCATCGCAGGGATGAAAAAGTAGAAGAAACGTTTTAACGCGACACCAGATACTTCGCTGGAGAAGATCTGACTATATGAATGCAACTTAAACAGTAAGAAACCGTTGTGCATAAAGAAGATGCCGACACTCACCAACGCCACCACCATCAGCATGACCCACGTCAGATGAGTTTCAACACGGTTCATAGTAAACAACTGACGCCGAACCTTTGTAGTTCGTTTCTCCCGCAGCCGGGTTTTGTAGGCGACATAGTAAATACCATAGAAACAGACGGCAGCGAGTTGCGCTTGCAGAAGCACATCTGCCGGTACAACCGAGACCCCAAAACGAAATACCAGCGTACAGGTGAAGGGGAAGCCAAAGAAAAACGTCAGCAGAAATAGTAATGAGAAGAACACATTAAAATTGAAACGCACCCGGCGGAATTCCTGGTACGTTAAAATACCAATGAACATCACTGATAAAAACCAGACCGCAAATAAACCGCCAAACTCCAGCAAACTCATGCGGCTTCTCCTGATGCTACGTCCAGCGCCCGCTTCCAACCGTCGATATAATTAGGGTTAAAGAAAGCAATCTGTTGCTTATCCAGTAAGCGTAGTTGACGCTGCGCTTCCCGAACGATCTGCTCGTTTAGCGTATCGCCGGCAAACAGCACGGGAATATGCTGTTCAGTCATATCCTGCCAGAACGGATTTTTACGGCTCAGCACGCAAGGAATACCCGCCTGAATCAGCAAGCAAAGCGTGCCAATACCTTGCTGGCGGTCGAAAATGAAATAGCCCAGTGAGCACTGACGCAAAAGAGCCAGATAATCATCAAAGGCCAAGCTTTCCTTCAGGATATGGAGATTTTCTTTACTAAATAGCGCGCGTCCAGCCTGCTGAACTTCATTGATATAAGCGTCATTGTTTGTTGGATAGCCCATCGGTACTACCACGCGTACCGAGTCACCAAACTGTGCATGAATCGCTTTTAATGCTGCAATATGTTGGTTGCTATGATCGCCGGAGTTACCTACCAGAAACGTCATTTTGCCAACTTTCTCTTCACTGTTGGCCAGAGTATTTAGAGATGGGTCCATACGCGTCGGAAAGTAAATTAACTCACCTGGAACCTGTGGGTGGCGCTCATGGAAATAATTCAGGTCACCTCGTGTAGCAAACACTCTCCCCACTCGCCCCTGCGCAATGCGGCGCAACAAATAAAACGCCCGAAACTTGAAGCTTTTTGAGGCCTCATAAAGGTCAGCGCCCCAAATGTGCCAGTTCATCTGAGCCGGTTTCAAGCCGCCAGTTAGCAACGCAATCCACAGTGAGCTATTAAACTGGCCATGGAAGAAAAAGCGTTGCTGGCGATTAGCACGAGCTGCTGCTACAACGGCCTGCGCCAACGCTTTTTTCGTTGGATAGAGTGTCACGGCAAGCGCCGGAAAAGAGGACAAAATTGAGTCGTCCTTCGAAACTACCATAAACTGGCGCGCATGCGGATTTGAGGCAGCCAGAGCATCATTGAAGAAGCGCAGCACCGTTTGGTTATGATGCGGGATATCCGATCCCAAAACGTGAATCAGTGTTGTCATGCTCGTCTACGATAAATGAGGAAAACGCTGCAACAGAGCGTGAAATAAATAATATACGTTGCCATATAAGCTTGAGCAGCCCCTAAAGCACCGTGCGCAGGTATAAGCCAATGTGAAAAACCAGTCAACAACGCAAACTGGCTGATTTCAGTCAAAACATAGAAGCGTAGTGATGCTTTCGCTATCACCAGATAACCAAACACATATGAGCCGACTTTCAGTACATCGCCTACCAACTGCCAGGCGAAGAGATCGCGCATCGCAATAAATTTATGCGAGAAAAGCAGCCAGATTGCGAAGTCGCGCAACAGCCAGACGGTGAAACTTGCCAGAGCAACCGCGGGCAGAACGAACTTCAGGGAGCGAACAATCTCACGGCTGATGTCATGTTTGCTGGTTAAGCGCGAAAGCGTTGGCAAAAGATAAACGCTAAACGAGGCAGTGATGAATTGCAGATAAGCATCGGAAATGCTGCTCACCCCTTGCCAAATACCGACATCATCCCAGCTGTAGTGGGCCGCCAGCAAATTTCGCATCATCACGTAAGCCACTGGCAGTGTCACCGACGTGATTAGCGCCATGATGGTGAATTTGCCAAGGCTGCTGGCATACACTTTATCCCACTGCGGTTTCAGGTAACTAAGCGGCACATGTTCGCGGCGAACCAGCATAACACCCGCAGGAATGAGCACCAATGCAGGCACTAATGCCAGGCCCAACAACGCGCCTTGATAGCCGCCGAGGCGATAGCAGAGGTAATAGGCAATCACGCCAATGATACTGCCACCAATCAGTGCCAGCGCATTACCGGCAGCATCACGAAACCCTTTCATGATGGCTAAAGACAAGTTTGCCCAGGCGATGCCCATCTGCACTAACGCCACCAGGCGTACTAATCCCTGGTAATTTTCATGCCCGAACAGGCCCAGACTGATTGGCTTCGCGGCAACAACAAAGATGATCGCCAATAACGTTGAGAAGCCCAATACCATGGCCGATGAAGTACCGATGACTTTGCGTAACTGCTCGGGCTGATCGTGATACTGCGCGACGTATTTGGTCACGCCGTTGAAGATTCCCGCTCCGGCAAGCACGCCTAATACGGTAACCATCTGGCGGAAGTTTCCCGCCTGCCCGACTCCGCTCGGCCCGTATGCCACCGCAAGCAACTTCACCACCAGTAAACCGGCAGCAATTTTTACCAGTGTGGACCCGGCGGTCCACACTGAGGCTTTAGCGAGCGACATATCAGGAGAAGAAGCTTAACAACGTATTAATGACAGTACGTTGGTTCGCAGGAGATAAGTTATAGAACAGCGGCAAGCGCAGCAGGCGCTCACTTTCTTGAGTAGTGAAACGATCTTCGCCATGGAAGTAACCAAACTTCTCACCAGCTGGGCAGCCATGCAGTGGGATGTAGTGGAACACTGCCAGAATTTCTGCCTCTTTCAAATACGCAATCAGAGCGCTGCGGTCTTCAATATCACGCAATTTGATATAAAACATATGCGCATTCTGCACACAGTCTTTTGGAACCGATGGCAGTTCGATACGCCCGGCTTTTGCCAACGGAGCCAGGGCATCATGATAGGTATGCCACAGCTTCAGACGCTGCTGGTTAATCTTTTCGGCCGCTTCCAACTGCGCCCAGAGATAAGCAGCCTGGAGATCGGCCATCAAGTAACTTGAACCGATATCACGCCAGGTATATTTATCCACCTGACCACGGAAGAACTGGCTACGGTTAGTGCCTTTTTCACGAATGATTTCTGCACGCTCAATCAACGACGGATCGTTAATCAGGGTAGCGCCACCTTCACCACCTGCCGTGTAATTTTTGGTTTCATGGAAGCTGAAGCAACCGATATGACCAATTGAGCCCAATGCGCGGCCTTTGTAGGTCGACATCACGCCTTGTGCAGCATCTTCAACCACAAACAGATTATGTTTGTCCGCAATGGCCATGATGGTGTCCATTTCGCAGGCTACACCGGCGTAGTGAACGGGCACAATCACGCGAGTTTTCTCAGTAATTGCCGCTTCAATCAGCTTTTCATCAATATTCATGGTGTCCGGGCGCACATCGACAAAGACGATTTTTGCACCACGCAACACAAAGGCGTTGGCAGTAGAAACAAAGGTATAACTCGGCATAATCACTTCATCGCCGGGCTCAATATTCAACAGTAACGCGGCCATTTCCAGCGATGCAGTACAGGAAGGGGTGAGCAGTACTTTTTTGCTGCCGAAACGATGCTCCATCCATTGCTGGCAACGACGGGTGAAACCGCCATCACCACAGAGCTTGCCGCTACCCATCGCAGCCTGCATGTATTCGATTTCCGTACCTACTACTGGAGGAGCATTAAATGGGATCATTTTTTCACCTGTATAACCAGAAGGCGGTGCTATCAATATTGGCACCGCTTTGAATATAACGTCGCAGGGCTGCGGTATTACTGGTTTGCGTTGCCACGCGCAGCGTTTCTACTCCGCGTTGCTGGCACCAAAAACGCGCGGCATCCATTAACGGACCACCCACGCCTCGTCCTGCCAGCAAACCAATACGCGCCTCGCTCTCATTAAGTTGGCGCATGCTCACAAAGCCCTGAATCGCGCCACTGTTCTTCAACAACAGACATTCATGGTCAAAGGTGCCTAGCACAGCGTTTTCAACCCATTGTGCGTAAAAACGGCCGCTGTCAGCAGATTGATACCAGGGTGCACGAAACCGACTTTGTGTGAAAATTCTTGCCGCTAAATCCCGCAATACAGGAATGTCAGCGCTTGTGGCTAACTCGACAGAAGGTGCTGCATTTTGTATGCCAGGCTGCAGAGCAAGATCGATTTCCCCTTCAACCAGCTGAAAACCAAGCTGCTGTAAACCGTCAAGCCAATCGGTCCGCTGAGCAGGGATTTTCGCCTGCACGCGGGAATACGCATCAAGGCTTTGCGGGGTGAGCAAGGAGGCTGCATCGTCAAAACGAACGATAGCGCTGTTCACCGCAAAGAACTGATTCTCCCAGTTAAGAGATTCAATTCTTGCGTGAACAGGAACAGAGCAAGTCGTCATTGGCTTCACCAACCTCGGGCAGAACCTAGCGCCAGACCCCTTTGGTATCAACAATCCAGCTTTGCTGAACCTGCGAACCAGGAATGGCTTTGAAGGCATGGTGATCAACCAGCATCACCAACACATCAGCCTGTTGAAGAGCGTCATCAATAGAGGCTAATTCACAACTACCGATCAGTTTTTTCGGCAACTGGTGAATGTTTGGCTCAACAGCCAGCGTTTTACCATTATGCCAGGTGCTGAGAAGCTCAGCGATTTCCATGGCTGGGCTTTCACGCAGGTCATCAATATTCGGTTTAAATGCAAGACCAAAGCAGGCAATGGTAATTTCACTGGCACGCTTGCCGGTTTCAGCAAGACAATCAGCGACAGCAGCTTTCACCTGGTTTACTACCCAGTGTGGTTTGCCATCGTTGACTTCACGCGCAGTGCGAATCAGCTGTGCTTGCTCAGGGTTTTGAGCAACGATAAACCATGGATCAACTGCAATACAGTGACCACCCACTCCCGGGCCCGGCTGCAGAATATTGACTCGCGGATGGCGATTAGCCAGACGAATCAATTCCCATACGTTGATCTCTTGAGCCGCACAAATCAGCGATAGCTCGTTGGCGAATGCGATATTCACATCACGGAAGCTATTCTCGGTTAGTTTGCACATTTCAGCAGTGCGGGAATTCGTCACCACGCACTCGCCTTCAAGGAAGATTTTGTAGAGTTCGCTGGCACGAGCAGAGCAAACTGGGGTCATACCGCCAATTACGCGATCGTTTTTGATAAGCTCAACCATCACCTGGCCTGGCAGTACACGCTCAGGGCAATAGGCAACATTGATATCTGCCGCTTCACCAGCCTGGTGAGGGAAAGTCAGGTCAGGACGCAGATCCGCTAACCAACCCGCCATTTGCTCGGTGGAGCCGACAGGGGAAGTTGATTCCAGAATCACAAGAGCGCCTTTTTTTAGCACAGGAGCGATGGACTCTGCAGCTGCTTTAACAAAAACCATGTCAGGTTCATGATCGCCTTTAAAAGGCGTTGGCACTGCAATCAAATAAGCATCTGCCTCAACCGGCTGTGTACTGGCGCGTAAGAAACCACCCTCTACAGCCGTTTTAACCACCTTATCCAGGTCTGGTTCAACAATATGAATAGAACCACGATTAATGGTATCTACAGCATGTTGGTTAATATCGATACCGACAACGTTTCGCTGTTTTGAAGCAAATGCAGCCGCAGTTGGTAAACCGATATAACCAAGACCAATCACAGAGATGGTTGCAAAACTCATTGTTGTGTCACCTGATTCTTTTTCAATGCAGCCAAAATTTGCTCACAAGCCTTGCCATCACCATAAGGATTATGCGCCCGACTCATAACTTGATATTCATCTTCGTCTTTCAACAACCGCGTAACCTGGCGAACAATTTCTTGTGTATCCGTACCGACCAGACGAACGGTGCCTGCATCAACAGCTTCAGGACGCTCAGTGGTATCACGCATAACCAGCACCGGTTTACCCAGTGACGGTGCTTCTTCCTGAATGCCACCTGAGTCAGTAAGAATCAGGTACGCATGGTTCATCAAATAGACAAATGGCAAATATTCTTGTGGGTCAATCAGCACCACATTTTTGACATCGCCAAGAATGCGCGTCACAGGCTCGCTGACATTCGGGTTCAGGTGCACAGGGTAAACAATCTGGACGTCACTGTTTTCTTTGGCAATCTGCGCCAGTGCGTGGCAAATGCGCTCAAAACCATCACCAAAGCTTTCACGACGGTGGCCAGTGACCAAAATCAGCTTTTTGCTGCTATCCAGGAACGGATAACACTGCGCCAGAGAGCTATGCAAAGCATCATCCGCAAGTACACGATCGCGAACAGAAATCAGCGCATCAATCACAGTGTTACCGGTGACGAAAATCTTATTGTCGCTGATATTTTCGCGTAATAAGTTTTGTCGAGAATTCTCGGTCGGGGCGAAGTGATACATAGCCAGGTGCCCGGTCAGAGTTCTGTTCGCCTCTTCCGGCCACGGAGAATACAGATCACCAGTGCGCAAACCTGCTTCAACATGTCCTACAGGAATCCGCTGATAAAATGCGGCAAGACTAGTGGCAACTGTAGTCGTAGTATCACCATGAACCAGAACAACATCGGGCTTGAATGACTCAAGTATCGGTTTCAATCCTTCGAGAATGCGACAGGTAATTTCCGTAAGCCCCTGCCCCGGTTTCATGATGTTTAAATCATAATCCGTCTCGATAGAAAATAAATTCAGCACCTGATCCAACATCTCGCGATGCTGCGCGGTCACGCATACTCTTGCGTCAAAAAACGCGTCTTTTGCCAACGCATCAACCAGAGGAGCCATTTTGATAGCTTCCGGGCGCGTGCCAAAAACAGTTAACACTTTCACAGCAATTCTCTTTTGTTAAAAAAGGTGAAGGCCGTCCATCGAGCCTTCACCGGGTAAGGGCGTTACAAATATTTTGGACGGCGAGCTAATGCCACACCCGCGCCAATCAGGGCCCCAACCATACCCCACATAATCATCAAGAATGCCCGGCGTGGGCTATCACGCTTCACAGGTTCCTCAGGGGTACGTAAATAGCGATATGTCTGGAAGCGTGCGTCAAGCGTTGGCCCAACGTTCAAAGTCGCCAGCATGGCTCGATTCTGGTCGTAGTCGATGCTGTAACTCGGACCGACAGCTTGCAGGCTTTCAAGACGAGTTTGCAGCATAGGGCGTCCTAACATAAACATTTCAGAATCAGGCAACTCGTCGGCGGGAACTTCTGTTTCACTCTTTGCAATATTTTGCTGCTGCGCAATCTTCAGCGCTTGTTCCACACTGTGCACTTTGCGGTCGAAAATTGACTGAGCCACCGCTTCCTGGCGCTTAACTTGTGCTTTCATCTGGATTGTACGAGCAGCCCAGGCGCCCGTCAGTTCTTCGTTAAGATGACTCGCAGCACGCTGGCTGGCAAAAGCGACGTACTGGCGCAGCAAGTTATTCGCATCAGCAGCTGTTTCTGCAATGAGTTTCACGCTATCGCTGATATTGCGTGTGGCATCGCCAGCTGAAAATTGAATATTATCAATTAGTTCATCTAGCAGCGCGGCATCAATTTTACTGTTGCCAACCTGACGCTGTTTGTAATAGTCGGTCTGAAGCCAAAAATCACGACGAGTATCATATGCAGATAACTGCATGATGAACTCTTTATAGGCTTCATCCATCACCGAAGGCTGATCGACGGAAACCATATTAGCTTTAGCATCAAGATTGCGCAGGAATTGCTGTTGCGAATAATACCCACCCATCATGTTAACTGTTGGGCGATCGGTTATCGCGTTAGCACTCCACTCCTGCTTGGCAAAGAAGGTGTAAATAAATGCAATGGCCGCAAATAACACAGCCAGACCAACAATCCACAGCTTTCCTTGCCACAGTGTCCGGAATAAACCACGAATGTCCAACTCGTTGTCCACCATTCCCGGATTACTTCCTGGCACGTTTTGTTTCATCACTTCCCCGACTACTTTCAGAATTAAGAAATACTGCTGGTATTTCTACGTTGCCGACGCTTATGACGTCTTATAAAACGAGCAACTTTCCAGGCTCGTTTGATACAGTAATCATAGAGAACAAATGCAAGCAAGAATAATGCCAACATGACCCATTCTGGAATGAAATGCATGTATTCAGCCGCTACGCCAATTGAAGCAAGCAGAGCTGCTGCTGCTGTGATGAGTACGAATGCCTGCCGAGAAGTAAAACCGGCTCGCATAATCAGATGGTGAATATGCTGGCGATCTGGTGAGAATGGACTCATACCTTTGCGTAGTCGGCGATACATGATGGCAATCATGTCCATCAATGGAATGGCAATAATCCATAATGCGGTGACAGGGCTAATAGGATGAGTTTTGCCCTGCGTAGTTTCAAGCAAGATCCAGATGACGGTAAAACCAATAAGAGTACTCCCCGCATCGCCCATAAAGACTTTATAGCGACGACCAAGTATCCCAAGGTTTAAAAGAATATAAGGCAGGATGGCAGCAATCATTGCGAAGCACCACATAGCCAAACTCAATTGCCCATCGAAATAAAGAATAATCCCCATTGCCGCAAAGGATACGCAAGAAAGCCCACCCAGCAGACCGTCGATACCGTCAACCATGTTGAAAGCATTTATTGCGGCCCAAACCGCAAATAAGGTTAAAAAATAACCGAACGGGCCGAGAACCATTTCCCACGAGCCAAAAATATAGCCGAGGCTGAGCAGGTACAATTTTCCGACCACCATCATCACAATGCCGATTAAAGCCTGAACCGAAGCCCTAATTTTTACACTGATATCAAAACGGTCATCCAGGGCGCCGACAAATACCAGCACTCCAGCACATATCAAATAAAGCCATGCATGCGGGATATAGTAGTTAGCAATCAGAAAAGTAAAACAGATCCCAGCATAAACCGAGATACCGCCGACCAAAGGAATGAGTCCTTGGTGGCGTTTACGGAAGTTGGGTTTATCTACCAGACCGATTTTTTTTGCCGCTTTGCGCGCAAAAAAAAGAAAGATAGTGGTGAATAAAAAAATACAAACCAGGTCAGTTCCAGCGGTGATTAAATTCACAGTGCAAGCTCTCTGCAAAATAAAAGGTCAAGGACAACTTCTTTGAAGTCTACCCCGTCCAATGGTTATATACATCTAATCCTTGAACAACCTGGTTATTATTCAAACAACATCATCCAGCATTGCTGTAAATAACATAATGGCATTCCTTGCCACAATTATGTGCTTAGCTGCGATCATTACAGCTATATCGTATATACCAGAAATGAAAAACGCCACGTCTAAGCGTGGCGTTCCCCGAGTTTTTGTTACTTACGAGCGCTTCATCATATCAAAGAAGTCTTCGTTGGTTTTCGTCATCGCTAACTTGTTGATGAGGAATTCCATTGCATCAATCTCACCCATTGGGTGGATGATTTTACGCAGGATCCACATTTTCTGCAGTTCTTCCTGGGTAGTAAGCAACTCTTCTTTACGTGTACCTGAACGATTGTAGTCAATAGCAGGGAACACACGCTTCTCAGCGATTTTACGCGCCAGATGTAGTTCCATGTTGCCGGTACCTTTAAATTCTTCGTAGATAACTTCATCCATTTTAGAACCGGTATCAACCAACGCTGTAGCGATGATAGTCAGACTACCACCCTCTTCTACGTTACGTGCAGCACCGAAGAAGCGTTTTGGACGATGCAGGGCGTTAGCATCCACACCACCGGTCAACACTTTGCCGGATGCCGGTACAACGGTGTTGTACGCACGGGCCAGACGAGTGATGGAGTCGAGAAGAATGATAACGTCCTTCTTATGCTCAACCAGACGTTTCGCTTTCTCGATAACCATTTCGGCAACCTGAACGTGGCGTGATGCTGGCTCATCAAAGGTAGAAGCAATCACTTCGCCTTTAACCAGACGCTGCATCTCGGTTACTTCTTCAGGACGTTCGTCGATCAGCAAAACCATCAGCACGCAGTCTGGGTGGTTATATGCAATGCTGGTTGCAATGTTTTGCAGCAGCATGGTTTTACCGGCTTTTGGCGGTGCCACAATCAGGCCACGCTGACCGCGACCGATTGGCGATGCCAGATCCAGTACACGTGCAGTTAAATCTTCGGTAGAACCGTTACCACGTTCCATGCGTAAACGAGAGTTAGCATGCAGCGGGGTTAAGTTTTCAAACAGGATTTTGCTACGCGCGTTTTCCGGCTTGTCGTAGTTGACTTCGTTAACTTTCAGCAGTGCAAAGTAACGCTCACCTTCTTTCGGCGGGCGAATCTTACCGGAGATGGTATCCCCTGTGCGGAGGTTGAAACGGCGGATTTGGCTGGGAGAAACGTAGATATCATCAGGACCGGCGAGATAGGAGCTGTCTGCAGAGCGGAGGAAACCAAATCCGTCCTGCAATATCTCCAGTACACCGTCACCAAAGATATCTTCACCACTCTTCGCATGTTGCTTCAGGATGGAGAAAATAATGTCCTGCTTGCGCATACGGGCTTGGTTTTCCAGCCCCATATTTTCGCCGAGAGTAATCAGCTCAGAAACCGGCGTATTCTTTAATTCGGTAAGATTCATAATGGTGGGTTCTTAAACTCGGGGTAAATCTCGAACATGTATCGTGAATGGTATGGCAGGATCATCCATGCCTGTTTAATGGCCACCACCACATGTCTTATCGCTGCCTGGTCATAGGAAAAACGCAGAACTGAAACGACACGACGGAATGGGTGATACGCCCGAAATCGATTATGCGACCGTATGTTCACTGTAAAACAGCGTCTTAGTGAAGAGAAACTGGAAGCATTGGGTATTACAAAGATTCAAACTACAAGACAAGTTCTAAATGCAGTAAAAGTAACTTAGCATGACTGACGCCGGGCGTCCAGCGGCTCACAAAAAATTGCGAACCACGCACGCACCGGCTGAGATTCCATTATGCCAGATTAGCGTCGAGGAACTCTTTTAACTGGCCTTTGGACAGCGCGCCAACTTTGGTCGCAGCCACTTCACCGTTCTTGAACAGCAACAGAGTTGGGATACCACGGATACCATATTTTGGTGCCGTGCCCGGGTTCTGATCGATGTTCAGTTTAGCAACGGTCAGATTGCCCTGATATTCATCAGCGATTTCATCAAGAATCGGGGCGATCATCTTGCATGGACCACACCACTCTGCCCAGAAATCAACCAGGATCAACCCATCAGCTTTTAGCACGTCCGTGTCGAAACTGTCGTCAGTCAGGTGAATAATTTTATCGCTCATGTTCTACTCCGCAGGATTATGTCTACCTTGTTGGTGTAGCATTAACCAACTTAAGGTTGACTTTATTTCACCGGATACGCTTTCGTAAAGCAATAGTTAGCTGATATTCTACCACACTATGAGCAAAACACATTTGACCGAACAGAAGTTTTCCGACTTCGCCCTGCACCCTAAGGTGATTGAAGCCCTTGAAAATAAAGGGTTCCATAACTGCACCCCTATTCAGGCACTGGCACTACCGCTGACACTAGCGAATCGTGACGTTGCAGGGCAGGCGCAAACCGGTACTGGCAAAACGATGGCGTTTTTAACGTCAACGTTCCATTATTTACTCTCTCACCCGGTTCCAGAGAATCGCCAGGTGAACCAGCCGCGTGCCTTAATTATGGCGCCGACTCGTGAACTGGCAGTCCAAATTCACTCTGATGCAGAGCCACTAGCACAATCGACCGGCCTTAAACTCGGCCTGGCGTACGGTGGCGACGGCTACGATAAACAGCTTAAAGTGCTGGAAAGCGGTGTTGATATTCTTATCGGCACAACTGGTCGTTTGATTGATTATGCCAAGCAAAACCACATTAACTTAGGCGCAATTCAGGTTGTGGTGCTGGATGAAGCCGATCGCATGTACGATCTGGGCTTTATTAAAGATATTCGCTGGTTGTTCCGTCGCATGCCGCCGGTGACTCAACGCCTGAACATGCTGTTCTCCGCTACATTATCTTACCGTGTGCGTGAACTGGCGTTCGAGCAGATGAACAACGCGGAATACGTGGAAGTTGAACCGGAGCAAAAAACCGGTCACCGCATTCAGGAAGAGCTGTTCTACCCTTCTAACGAAGAGAAAATGCGTTTGCTGCAGACCCTCATCGAAGAAGAGTGGCCAGATCGCGCCATCATCTTTGCCAACACAAAACACCGTTGTGAAGATATATGGGGTCACCTTGCAGCCGATGGGCACCGTGTTGGTTTGCTGACCGGCGATGTTGCTCAGAAGAAACGTCTGCGCATCCTTGAAGAATTTACCCGTGGCGACCTCGATATTCTGGTTGCAACCGACGTTGCAGCGCGTGGCTTGCATATCCCGTTAGTGACACACGTTTTCAACTACGATCTTCCTGATGACTGCGAAGATTACGTTCACCGTATTGGCCGTACCGGTCGTGCTGGCGAAAGTGGTCATTCCATTAGCCTTGCGTGTGAAGATTATGCGTTGAACCTGTCTGCGATTGAGACTTACATTGGTCACTCAATTCCAGTCAGCAAATACAAAACTGAAGCACTGTTAAGCGAACTTCCTCCACCGAAGCGTCTGACTCGCGCCCGTCCGGGTAACGGTCCTCGCCGTAATGGTGGCGCTCCTCGCGGTAATCGCCGTCGCACAGGTTAAAAATTTATGCTCAGCTCCACCTCGCTGTATGCTGCAATAGATTTAGGCTCTAATAGCTTTCATATGTTGGTTGTACGTGAGGTGGCAGGGAGCATACAAACCCTTGCCCGGATTAAGCGAAAAGTACGCCTTGCTGCTGGTTTAAGCCGCGACAATACGCTTTCACGTGAAGCAATGGAGCGCGGGTGGCAATGCCTGCGCTTGTTCGCTGAACGTCTTCAAGATATTCCTCAAACCCAAATTCGCGTTGTCGCAACCGCGACACTCCGCCTTGCCACCAATGCCAGTGAATTCATCCAGCAGGCTGAAAAAATCCTCGGCTGCCCGGTGCAAATTATTCATGGAGAAGAAGAAGCACGTCTGATTTATCAAGGTGTTGCCCATACGACAGGCGGTGCCGATCAACGCCTAGTGGTTGATATCGGCGGTGCCAGCACGGAACTTGTGACAGGCTCGGGGGCGCAAACAACTGCACTCTTTAGCTTATCAATGGGTTGTGTGACCTGGCTTGAACGCTTTTTTAGCGACCGGAATCTGGCAAAAGAAAACTTTGATGCCGCCGAAAGCGCTGCAAAAGAAGTTCTCAGGCCGATTTGCGACCAGTTAAAACATCACGGTTGGAAAGTGTGTGTCGGTGCGTCAGGCACCGTGCAAGCGCTGCAAGAAATCATGATGGCGCAAGGAATGGATGAGCGCATTACGCTCGCAAAACTTCAGCAACTGAAGCAAAGAGCGATTCAATGCGGGCGTCTTGAAGAGCTGGAAATCGAAGGCTTAACGCTGGAAAGAGCGCTGGTTTTTCCAAGCGGGCTGGCAATTTTGATCGCTATCTTTGAAGAGTTATCAATAGAATGTATGACACTTGCAGGTGGCGCATTGCGCGAAGGCCTGGTTTACGGAATGTTGCATCTGTCTGTTAATCAAGAGATCAGAAGCCGTACCGTACGCAATATCCAACGTCGTTTTATGGTGGATACCGGTCAGGCAGAACGCGTTCAGCAATTAGCATTAGCCTTCACCACACAGTTAAAAGATGCATGGAACCTAACGCCACTCAGCATAGAAATGCTCAGCAGTGCAGCATTGCTGCATGAAATTGGCCTGAGTGTTGATTTCAAACAGGCGCCACAACATGCCGCCTATCTGGTGAAGAATCTTGATCTTCCAGGATATACACCAGCGCAGAAAAAGCTGCTGGCAACGCTAATGTTGAACCAGACAAACCCAGTCGATCTCTCTTCTCTCCACCAGCAAAACGCCGTACCACCTCGTATTGCGGAACATCTCTGTCGCTTGTTACGTCTGGCTATTATCTTCGCCAGCCGCAGACGGGACGATATCTTGCCGCAAATTGCCCTGAAAGTTGAGGGTGAAACCTTAAATCTCGAGCTTCCAGAAAAGTGGCTGGAATGCCACCCTCTAGGTGCTGAACTGCTGGAACAAGAAAGCCTGTGGCAAAGCTATGTCCACTGGCCTTTGATAATTAAATAATTCAGCTTTTACGCGCTTTTGCCAGCATTTCACGGATGTTGGCGACATTACTCTGCCCTTTCGTCATACGTTCTTCCGCCGATACCACTTTACGTTCAGTCTCCCACTGCAAATCATCCTGTGGCAATTCCAGCAAGAAACGACTCGGTTCCGGGCGGATCAGTTCACCATACTGACGTCGCTCTTTGCAAAGCGTGAAGGTTAGCTCTTTCTGCGCACGAGTAATCCCCACGTAAGCCAGGCGGCGCTCTTCATCAATATTATCTTCGTCGATGCTACTCTGATGCGGCAGAATGCCCTCTTCCATCCCGACTAAAAATACGTACGGGAACTCCAACCCTTTCGAGGCATGAAGGGTCATTAATTGCACCTGGTCTGTGTCTTCATCACTCTCGCCACGTTCCATCATATCGCGCAGGGTAAAGCGTGTGACGACCTGAGTCAGCGTCATCGGCTCATCAATTTCTGAACCCTCAAGCATTTCCGTCATCCAGCTGAAAAGCAGGTTAACGTTCTTCATGCGCATTTCTGCGGCTTTCTGGCTAGGCGAGGTTTCATACAGCCAGCTTTCGTAGTCGATGCCGTGAATCAAATCGCGTACCGCTGCGATCGGTTCGCGCTCGGCAAGGGTCGCCACATCACGCAACCAGTGCGTGAAACGCTGTAACGACTCCAGACCACGGCCATTTAACGTCTGGCTCAAACCCATATCAAAGCTTGCGCCAAATAAACCTTTATTACGCTGAGTTGCCCAAGTACCGAGTTTTTGCATCGTAACCGGGCCAATTTCACGTTTCGGCGTATTCACAATCCGCATGAATGCGCTGTCGTCATCCGGGTTGGTCAGCACACGCAGATAGGCCAGCAGATCTTTGATTTCAGGACGTGAGAAGAATGAAGTTCCACCAGAAATACGATAAGGAATGCGGTTTTGCATCAACATTTTTTCAAACACGCGCGACTGGTGATTCCCGCGATAGAGAATGGCGTAATCTTTGTAGTTGGTCTTATTGACGAAGTGATGGGCAATAAGCTCGCCAGTTACGCGTTCGGCCTCATGATCTTCACTGTTCGCGGTCAGCACTTTTAATTCGGTGCCGTAACCCAGCTCCGAAAACAGCCGCTTTTCGAACACGTGAGGGTTATTGGCGATCAAAATGTTTGCCGCTTTCAGAATGCGCCCGGAAGAACGGTAATTCTGCTCAAGCTTAATGACCTGAAGCGCCGGGAAATCCTGGCTTAGCAAAACAAGGTTTTGTGGTCGTGCGCCACGCCAGGAGTAAATCGACTGGTCGTCATCGCCCACTACGGTAAACCTTGCTCGCGCGCCCACCAGCAGCTTCACCAGTTCGTACTGGCTGGTGTTGGTATCCTGGTATTCATCCACCAGCAAATAGCGGATGCGGTTTTGCCAACGCTCGCGCACTTCTTCATTGCGCTGTAAAAGCAGCGTTGGCAGCAAAATCAGATCGTCAAAATCCAGTACGTTGCACGATTTCAAATGCGTATCGTAAAGCTCATAACAGTGGGCAAAGATTCGGTCGCGTTCTCCTTTCGCCTGCGCTGCGGCCTGCGACGGGGTCAGCAGATCGTTTTTCCAGTTTGAGATCGTCGAGATCAATTGTTGCAATAACGTTTTATCGTCTTCGAGCAAACCCTCCGTCAGCTCTTTTAGCAACGCCATCTGGTCGGTGTCGTCAAACAGCGAGAAGTTAGACTTCATGCCGAGAGCGGCGAATTCACGTTTGATTATCTCAAGCCCTAACGTGTGGAACGTGGAGATCAGCAGACCGCGCGCTTCTTTGCGCCCCAGCGTTTGCGCCACACGCTCTTTCATCTCACGCGCTGCTTTGTTGGTAAAAGTCACGGCGGCGATATGGCGAGCCTGATAACCGCATTCGCGGATCAGATACGCCATTTTATTGGTGATAACACGCGTTTTGCCGGAACCAGCGCCCGCCAGGACCAGGCAGGGTCCTGTGACAAATTCGACGGCTTGTTGTTGGCCAGGGTTTAAACGCATGATGTATTGCTCAATCTTCGAACGGGGGAAGGATTGTAGCAGAAGTGGTGCAGATGGTGCAGCGGGCAGCCCAATCGAGCTGCCCGAAAAATCAGGAGGAGGCAGAAGCCAGAGGCGCATAGCCATTACGTTTTGCACGGGCGACCCAGCTACAGGAACCCATCACCGCAATTGCCGTCAGCAAAACATATTCAAGCGACATCGCGTAAACACCTTGAATGGCATAAATAACCACGCTTATCACGTCAATCACGACCCACAGCAGCCAGTTTTCCACATATTTACGGGTCATTAGCGCCATTGCCACTATCGAAAGCACCAGCATGGTTGAGTCCCAGAACGGCATCGCATCAGGTTGCAGCTCTGGCATCACTACGGAAATACCCACAGCCTGCAAGACGGAAATCATCATGTGGGTTAGCGCCGCAAACACCGGGTCGATAAATAACGTCATCAACAAAATTGCCACAATACAAATCGCACCCAGTACGGCGGTTTGCTGACGAGATAACCAACGAACCTTGAGCGTGGCCTCATTATTTTCGGTCTGCCGACTCCACGCGTACCATCCATAAATATTGGCGGCAAAGAAGAACACTTGCAGCAGCAAGCTGGCATAAAGCTGAATCTGAAAGAAGATAGCCGCAAACAGCGTGACGTTAATCAACCCAAACAAATAGTTGATGATTTTTTCCTTGCTGGCGAACCAGATACATAGCAAACCAAACAGTGTACCAATCGCTTCAATCCACGATAGTGCATAGCCACCTTCACCCAAAGGGATCGAGACCATCACATTGTTAATACTGAAAAAATCCATTATTCTTCTCCTTGCTGACTATCAGCATAGATTGCGCGTAGTGCCAGCAGGATTTGGCGTTCTTCACCCTCCAGACACAAAGTTTCCTGCTGCACGTAGTCGTTGATACTGCTATCAAGGCAACCGTTATGTTCGACAACGACATTCAACAGTGACGCTGTGCGCAGCCCGCGTAATGCTCCAACAACCATCAGCGCGGCACTCTCCATATCCGCGCCCAGGATTCCCCGAGCTGACCATTCCGCATCCAGCAGCACTTCTCGATCAGTGTAAAAACTGTCATGGCTACGCACCAACCCATGAACGGCGGGGATGCCCATTTGCTTTGCCTGCTGAACTAGTGTTGCGGTTAACAGCGGATCGGCACAGGCCGGGTAACAAGCTGGTGCATAGGTTCTGCTGGTGCCGTCATCCGCGACGGCTCCGTGAGCGATAACGATATCCCCCAGTGCCAGGCTATCTTGCAACGCACCGCAACTGCCAATACGAATCATCGTTTTCACACCAATCTGGCACAGTTCCTCAATAGCTATCGCCGTCGATGGGCCACCGATCCCCGTGGATAGCACCAGAATTTCAATACCCTGATACCAGCCGCTCATGGCCCGAAACTCACGGTTTTGCCCCAGTTTTTTAGGGTTATCCAGAAAACTGGCAATACGATCTACGCGATCTGGATCACCGGGTAACAAAGCGTACTTCGCACTCGTCATATTATGATCAAGCCGAATATGTGGCTGAAGCGACATCATCCCTCTCCTTATCTTTTCCTTTATTTAGATATCAGCCTCCTGCCTGAGTTGCTCAGGGGCCAGCAATACAACTCTTTCTCCTTCAGTATCAATAATCCGAAGCGATTTCAGGTCATGTAAAATGCGATTAACACTGCGCGTTGTGGCCGCAAACTCCTGACTGATATTTTGTTTATCAATAAATATTTCAGTCGTTTTCTGCTGTTGAAACTGCAGCCAGAGCGCCTGACATACCCGCTGATGAAGTGAATAAAGATTGTCGCTGCTGGCCTTCCTGGACAGCTGGTAATATTGCTGGCTGAAAAATCGTAGCATCCGCTGGTTAAAATAATTATCGAGCTCCAACCAACGGCAAAAATGTGTCTGAGATAAGCTCAATATTTGCGTATTAGTGACAGCAGAAACGGAACAGATGTAATGCCGTGATTCAAATATTTCCAGCTCACCTAACATGTCACCTTTGTAGTAACGAGCCTGCCGATAACGGCGGCCATCCTCAGCTTCAAAGAAGACATCAACTTCACCTGCAACAATTAATGAAAAACGCTGGCATTTATCCCCCTGTCGGCAAAGCATTGCTCCACGAGGCACTTCTTCAAAAATCCAGCGCTGCATAATCTCCAGTGGGCAATTTTTTAATAGTTCATACAGCACTGGATCACGCACAACCTGTGTCAGCCCTGATAACCAACCATCTGAAAATTCAGTCTCTTTCATTATATTTATGATAGCGCTCTCCATAACGGGAAAGACAGGACGGGTGTCCTGCGTAATGGGGAGAAGGCCTTTAAAAAGGTTGCCCACCTCCCGATTCCTTCAATCGGATGGGACATCTGTCCTGCTACGCCAAAGTGCATATGCCCGACGGCTGAAAGACTGGTACTGGTAAAGAAGGGATTATTGCAAAGTAAAAGGAAAATAAACCAAATTTGGCTATCACATGACGCATGCTATTATTGCGGCCAGATTTATATTCACCCAATCAAGGCACTATCATGGCAAAAACCGCGGCAGCATTGCATATCCTTGTTAAGGAAGAAAAACTGGCTCAGGAAATTTTGGCGCAGCTTCAAGCTGGCGGCGACTTTGAGAAACTGGCTAAAAAGCATTCCACCTGCCCATCAGGCAAAAAAGGTGGTCACTTAGGTGAATTCCGTCAGGGCCAGATGGTTCCGGCGTTCGATAAAGTGGTTTTCTCCTGCCCGCTGCTGGAGCCATATGGCCCGCTGCATACTCAGTTTGGTTACCACATTATCAAAGTGTTATACCGCAACTAAAAAAAGCCCGGTAGCTTTAAGCTTACCGGGCCTGTATCAATGCTATACCCCTATGGATTTCGATTTGCAGCCAGGCGGCAAGTGAGTACAGCCCCGGAAGCATAGACAACTATGTGACTGGGGTGTACGAGCGCCGCCAACACAGCGGCGAATCGAAAGACGACGGGGTATTATCCTGCTACTGCAATACGCTTCATATCTTTCATATAGCCGCGCAGTTTCTTGCCAACGGTTTCGATTTCGTGGTTACGAATCGCTTCGTTAACATCACGAAGTTGCGCGTTATCAACCGCACCAGCCGGGATTTCTTTACCCAAGTCACCCGCTTGCAAAGTTGTCATGAACTCTTTCAGCAATGGAACTGCTGCGTAAGAGAACAGGTAGTTGCCATACTCAGCGGTATCAGAGATAACCACGTTCATTTCGTACAGGCGCTTACGTGCGATGGTGTTGGCAATCAGCGGCAGCTCGTGCAGAGATTCGTAGTAAGCTGATTCTTCGATGATGCCCGCATCAACCATGGTTTCGAATGCCAGCTCAACGCCCGCTTTCACCATTGCGATCATCAGAACGCCTTTATCGAAGTATTCCTGCTCAGAAATCTTACCGTCAAACTGTGCAGCGGTTTCGAAGGCAGTTTTGCCGGTCTCTTCACGCCAGGTCAGCAAGTTCTTATCATCATTTGCCCAGTCAGCCATCATGCCGGAAGAGAATTCGCCGGAGATGATGTCGTCCATGTGTTTCTGGAATAATGGAGCCATGATGGTTTTCAATTGTTCAGACAACGCATAAGCACGGACTTTCGCCGGGTTGGACAAACGGTCCATCATCAGCGTAATACCGCCTTGTTTCAGCGCTTCGGTGATGGTTTCCCAGCCGAACTGAATCAGTTTTTCAGCGTATGCCGGGTCGGTGCCCTCTTCCACCAGCTTATCGAAGCACAGCAGAGAACCCGCTTGCAGCATTCCACACAGAATGGTTTGCTCACCCATCAGGTCAGATTTAACTTCTGCCACGAAGGAAGATTCCAGAACACCTGCACGGTGGCCGCCAGTAGCCGCAGCCCAGGCTTTAGCGATGGCCATACCTTCGCCTTTCGGATCGTTTTCCGGGTGAACCGCAATCAGAGTCGGAACACCGAAACCACGTTTGTATTCTTCACGAACTTCAGTACCCGGGCATTTTGGCGCAACCATTACAACGGTGATGTCCTTACGGATTTGCTCGCCCACTTCAACCACGTTGAAACCGTGGGAGTAACCCAATGCTGCACCGTCTTTCATCATCGGCTGAACAGCCTTAACAACCGCAGAGTGCTGCTTGTCTGGCGTCAGGTTAACAACCAGATCCGCTTGCGGGATCAGTTCTTCGTAAGTACCCACTTTAAAACCGTTTTCGGTCGCTTTACGCCATGAAGCACGTTTCTCAGCGATAGCTTCTGCGCGCAGAGCATAAGCAACATCCAGACCGGAGTCGCGCATGTTCAGACCCTGGTTCAGGCCTTGTGCGCCACAACCGACGATGACGACTTTTTTGCCTTTGAGGTAGCTTGCTTCATCGGCGAATTCATCACGCCCCATGAAACGACATTTACCCAGTTGCGCCAACTGCTGACGCAGGTTCAAAGTATTGAAATAGTTAGCCATCGTGGTGGTACTCCGTAATTGTTGTGTTGTGCTTTGTAAGGTTCGCCAGCCGTGTCTTGCTTGCGATAATGAACTCACTATATGACAGGAAATGCGTTGCTGAAATTGATATATTAACAACGTGACGTTGCAGTTTTTGCAACGTGAAAACGAGGGCTGATGACCATGGATTTACGCGATCTGAAAACGTTTCTTCATCTTGCGGAAAGCCGCCATTTTGGCAGGAGCGCGCGCGCCATGCACGTTAGCCCTTCTACGCTTTCGCGCCAGATCCAGCGCCTTGAAGACGATTTAGGCCAGCCTTTGTTTTTACGTGATAACCGCACCGTGACGCTGACTGAGGCCGGGGAACAACTAAAACAGTTCGCCCAGCACACGCTGTTGCAGTATCAGCAAATGCGCCACACCATCGGTCAGGAAGGGCCATCGCTGACCGGCGAACTGCATCTGTTTTGCTCAGTTACCGCCGCCTACAGCCATTTACCCCCGATTCTCGACCGATTCCGTGCGGAACATCCCAATGTAGAGATCAAGCTGACCACCGGCGATGCAGCGGATGCGGTAGAAAAAGTGGATTCCGACGAAGCCGACCTTGCGATTGCCGGTAAGCCAGAAACGCTACCGCCAGGCGTTGCTTTCTCGATTCTGGATAACTTATCCGTGGCACTTATCGCCCCAGCGCTACCGTGTCCGGTGCGGGCGCAGGTGAACCAGCCAGATCCCGACTGGGCAAAAGTGCCGTTTATTTTGCCGGATCAAGGCCCGGTGCGCCGCCGTATTGAGCTATGGTTCCGCCGCCAGAAAATCAGCAATCCGTCGATTTATGCCACCGTCGGCGGCCATGAGGCGATGGTCTCTATGGTAGCGCTGGGCTGCGGCGTGGCGCTGCTGCCGGAAATCGTGCTGGAAAATAGTCCCGAGCCGGTGCGTAACCGCGTGATGATCCTTGAACGTAGCGATGAGAAAACACCGTTTGAACTGGGTGTTTGCGTACAGAAAAAGCGGTTGCATGAACCGTTGGTGGATGCCTTCTGGAAGATTGTTCTGGAGCGCAAAATCGCCGAATAGTGTTAACGCATTCAGCCCCCAGTCATGCCCCTGGTTCGGGAGATTAATTGGTATCAAAGGTGCCAGGTGTAAACGGGCTCCGCAGGTAAAATCGTCACTAAAGAAACAGGACCTTACGAGAGGGAGTGACGATGCAAAAACCCAAAAAGATCTTCAATAACACCGATAATATTCGTAGCGAAATCATGGAAGGGCTGGTGTACGCGGGGCGCGGTAAGATCCACGCCCTGCCGGAGTATTGCGCGGTTTATCGTACGCTGGCGCAAAACGGCCAGACCGTTATCGTCAGCGGCGGTGGCAGCGGCCATGAGCCGACGTTTGCCGGGTTCGTCGGCGAAGGCGGCATCGATGCCTGCGCGCTGGGCGAAGTCTTCACATCCCCCTCTCCCGACCAAATCATTGAAGCCAGCCGTGCCGTTCATCAGGGCAACGGCGTGCTGTTCCTCTACGGCAACTACTCCGGCGATGGCATGAACTTTGATATCGCTGCTGAAATCCTTGCTGAAGAAGGGATCGAGTGCCGCACCGTGCGTGCCACGGATGATATTGCCTCGGCACCGCCGGAAAGAATGTCCGACCGCCGCGGCGTGGGTGGGCTAGCGTTTTTGTACAAGCTGACCGGCGCCGCAGCCCAGTTTGAGCACTACGCCCTGCCAGAGTTGGAAGCGCTGGCAAAAAAAGCCAACCATAACACCCGCACCATTGGTGTCGCGCTCAGCGGTTGCGCGCTGCCGCAGGCCGATGCCTTTAACTTCACGCTGGCCGATAACGAAATCGAGCTGGGCATTGGCATCCACGGTGAACCTGGGCTGTGTCGTATTCCGATGCCACAGAGCGATGAGCTGGTCGAGATGATGATTGAACGCCTGTGCAACGACCTGCCTTTCGCGAAGGGCGACAGCGTGTGCGTGTGCGTCAACAACCTCGGTGCACTAAGCAACACCGAACTAATGGTGGTCACCCGTAAAGTCGGCATGGCGCTGACGGCGCGGGGAATCAAAACCTACGACGTGCAGGTTGGCCATTTCTGTACCTCGCTGGAAATGTCCGGTTTTTCCCTGAGCATGCTGCGGCTGGACGACGAAATGCAGCGCCTGTATGACCACCCAATCCGCACCCTCGGCTGGAGAAACTAAGATGAACACCACACAATTTATCGCCTGCCTGCGGTACGTCTCTGAGGGAATGATCGCCAGTGAACCACGACTGACCGTGCTCGATCAGGTCATTGGCGATGGCGACCACGGTATCGGCATTAAACGCGGCTTTATCGCGCTTAACGCACTGCTCGCCGCACCAGAATTTACCGCCACTGATATTGGTGACGCTCTGCTGCAAAGCGGTACTCGCCTGATGACCAGCATGGGCGGCGCGTCCGGGGCCATTTTCGGTACCCTTTTCCGCGCTGGGGGTAAAGGCCTGACTGGGCGCACTGAGCTGGATGCTGCCACCCTCGCCGAGTGGTTGGCGATCGGCATGCAGGCCATCCACCAGCGCGGCGGCGCCGAGCCGGGGGATAAAACGATGGTCGATGCGTTGGCCGCCGCCGCCGAGTGCGCCAAAGCGGACGTAGCGCTAGCGCTGCCGGAAGCGCTTACCCACTGCGCGCAGGCGGCAATGGCGGGCGCAGAGGGCACCAGCGCGATGGTTGCGCGCTTTGGGCGCGCCAAAAATCTGGGTGAGCGGACCATTGGCCACTGCGACCCAGGCGCGGTGTCGATGGCGTTGATCCTGCAGTTTATGGCGGAATTTGCCCATCAGAACTAACCTGCAATAGCGCTCAACGTCCACAGGGGCCATGTTTACGCATGGCCCCTTTTCTGGCCTGCGGTCCGGCGTCTGACGGCTAAAATCAGTGGTAGATTCAGTATTAGCGCTCCTTTTCTGTATAATGTTGGGATCCATTGTAGTGGGGGGATTGTTAACCATGTCGTTAAACAAGCCAGAACAGACGGTGTCATTGCGTACTTGACAGCGAAAATACAAACTTAATTAGCCATCATTATGATAATCAAACCAAAAATTCGTGGATTCATCTGTACAACGACCCATCCGACTGGCTGTAAAGTCAATGTGGAAAAACAGATCGAGTACGTTAAGCAAAACGGCAAAATCGAGAACGGCCCTTCCCGCGTGCTGGTGATCGGTGCTTCCACCGGTTACGGCCTTGCTTCCAGAATTTCCGCCGCCTTTGGCAGCGGTGCCGCCACTATCGGCGTATTTTTCGAAAAACCAGGCACGGACACCAAGCCAGGTTCCGCAGGCTGGTATAACTCTGCCGCCTTCGACGAAGCGGCCAAGCGTGAAGGTCTGTATTCCAAAAGCATCAACGGCGACGCGTTCTCTGACGAATGCCGCGATGAAGTGATCAAACTCATCAAAGAAGACCTGGGCCAGATTGATCTGGTGGTTTACTCACTGGCTTCCCCAGTGCGTAAAATGCCGAAAACCGGTGAAGTCGTCCGTTCTGCGTTGAAGCCAATCGGCGAGGTTTACACCTCTAAAGCGATTGATACCAACAAAGATCAGATCATAACCGCCAGCATTGAGCCGGCAACCGAAGAAGAAGTTCAGAACACCGTTACCGTTATGGGCGGCGAAGACTGGGAACTGTGGATGGGCGCGCTGAGCGAAGCTGGCGTGCTGGCTGAAGGCGTGAAAACCGTGGCCTACTCCTACATCGGTACCGACCTGACCTGGCCAATCTACTGGCACGGTGCGCTGGGTAAAGCGAAAGAAGACCTCGACCGTGCGGCGGGTGAACTGCGCAACCAACTGGCTCCGCTGAACGGTTCTGCCAACGTTGCGGTACTGAAGTCCGTCATCACCCAAGCGTCTTCCGCCATTCCAGTGATGCCGCTGTACATCTCCATGGTCTTCAAGCTGATGAAAGCACAGGGGATTCACGAAGGTTGTATCGAGCAGATCAACCGTCTGATAACCACCAGCCTGTACGGCGACAAAGTGGCGCTTGATGACAACCAGCGTATCCGTATGGATGACTGGGAACTGCGTGAAGACATTCAGCAGGCATGCCGCGACCTGTGGCCGCTGATCACCACTGAAAACCTGGCGCAAGAAACCGACTATGCAGGCTACAAGCAGGAATTCCTGAACCTGTTCGGTTTTGGCCTCGACGGTGTGGACTACGACGCTGACGTGAACACCGAAGTTGAATTCGACGTGATCACGCTGTAATTTTTTGATGCTGCCGTAAAAGGGTTCATGCTTGCGCATGAACCCTTTTTTATTCGGTCTGAGATGCCTGGCTAATCGAAACCAAAGCCTTCAGCGAACAGCACCTTCAACTTCGCCATCGCCTCCTGCTCGTCGCTGCCGCTGCAGATGATCTCAAGCGATCCTCGGCCTTTGATCCCGGCCCCCAGGATACTCATGATGCTTTTTCCCTTGATGGTTTTGCCATCGTAGATCATCTCGATCCGCGACTGGTACTGCGCGCACGCCTTTGCCAGTACGCCCGCCGGGCGGGCATGAATACCGTGCAGGTTGCTGATTTTCACCACTTCTTTCAACATAATTTCGGTTCCTTACTTACTGCCCGTTTGCCAGGTACATAGTCTGAACGACGTTAAAATAGCCCTGAATCAGAAGCTGGGCGACCATCGCGCCTGGGTCGACGAACGCACGGGATCGCTCGCCGTGGATAGCCGCACGCCCGTGCTTCGCCACCATCGTGGTGGTCTGCTGCACACCCTGCTGTGCCGCTAACAACGCTTCCCGCGCCACGCTCAGCGGGTCGCCCTGACCACGCAGCACCACCAGCGCCGGAGCCATCCCATCAAGAAAGGTTTTTTCGCCCAGTTGCGCTTTGCCGCGCTGCTGCACGCCATCAAACCAGGACTGGAAAAAGTCGCCCACGTCCGACAGCGTCATCGTCTCTCGCCCCTTAAAGACTTTTCCCGCCTGCATCAGGCCGGAAGCCATCAGCGTACCCATCGTTGAGGGCACTGCCGAGGCCATGGCTTTACCCGCCAGATAGAAAAACCGTCCCAGATCTGGTTCATCGCTATGCTGCGCATAGTCCGACGCCGCGGCAAAACCATCACTCATGGTGAGGCCCAGATCGCCGTCGCCCACCACGCTGTCCAGTTCAGTCAGTACCGTTTTGTTGCCCTGCATCACCCGCGCCCACTCGGCAAAGAGCGGGCGTAAGCTCTCGCTGTTTAACGTCATAGCGCCTCCTTAGGCGGGAAACTGCCGGAACATCGGCGTGTCGGCCTGCGCGTTCAGCAGTGCCTTAAGCTCATCGTCTACCGGCATCAGGCTGATGGACATGCCGGTCATCTCCATCGCCGTGGCGAATTCCCCCACCCATACGCGGAAGACGCGGATGTTGCTCTGCGCCAGAATCTGGTGCACGTGGCGATACATCAGGTACAGCTCTTCCAGCGGCGTCGCACCGAGGCCGTTAATCAGCACCGCCACTTCATCGCCCTGCTGGCAGGGCGAGTCGGCAATCAGCCAGGACATCATCTCTTCAGCAATATTTTCAGCTCTCAGCTGCGGCCCGCGGCGGATACCGCTTTCGCCATGGATACCCATGCCGATTTCCATCTCGTTGTCGCCAATATGGAATCCCGGCTGACCGATACGCGGCACGATGCACGGCGACAGCGCCACGCCCAGTGTCCGCACGCGTTCCCCGGCCTTCTGCGCGATACGCTGGACGGTGTCGAGGTCATCCATCCTGCCGGCCGATGCGCCAGCACATTTGTAGACGAAGAAAATCCCCGCCACGCCGCGTCGTGTGGTGGCACCGCCACCCGGCACGGAACCGGCAGAATCATCGGCGGCAACGACCGTGCAGGTCCGAATGTCGCTCTCCATGTCGGCCATTTCCGCCGCCATGTCAAAATTGAAGATATCGCCGTTGTAGTTGCCGTACAGGTACAGCACACCCGCACCGCTGTCTACCGCCTGCGTGACGGCCAGAATTTGCTCCGGCGACGGTGACTGGAACACATCGCCAATGGCGCAGCCGTCCAGCATGCCCTGCCCAACGTAGCCGAGGAACAGCGGCAGGTGCCCGGATCCGCCACCGGTGACAATCCCCACCTTGCCGGGCACCGGGCGCGCCGTGGCAAGGCAGTGCAGATCCTCATTCACAAAGCGGAACTCATCGGGGTGCGCCAGATAGATACCTTCCAGCATCTCTGGGATAAAATCCTCCGCCTGATTCAGAAATTTTTTCATGCATTCTCTCCATGAATATCCCGCCCGAACGGGCGGGCGCGTCAATTAGCGGGCAAATTTGATCTGTGACGGGTAGGCCCAGCGCTGCAGCTCTTCCGGCGCAAAGGATTCAGGCTCCTTACCGCCGTTAATCACCAGCGCGTGGTAGTAAATCTGCGCCATCTCCTCCAGGTAAGCGGATTTCAGCACCGCTTCATACGGGTCTTTATCCACGCCGATTGCGCCATGTTTTTCCATCAGGATGGCATCGGCACGCTTGATAGGTTCGATCACGCTATCGGAAAGCGCCCGGGTGCCGGGGCGGCCATACGGCGCGACCGGGATCACCCCATCCTTGAGGTTGAGAATGGCGCACTCGTACACCACCGCCGGGATGGGTTTATTCAGCACGGCAAAGGAGGTCGCGTAGAGAGAGTGCGTGTGGGAAATCGCGAACACGTCGGGACGCGCTTTATAAATCTCGATATGCATCAGGCATTCGCTGGTTGGGCGCAATCCCGCTTCGCTTTCAATCACGTTGGCTTCAACGTCCATCACCACGATGTCGCGCGGCGTTAAATGCATTTTGTCGATAGTGGTTGGGGTCACCAGAATAAGCCCCGTCTCTTTATCCCGTACGCTGGAATTACCCGCTTTATGTTTACAGAGTCCCCATTGCTGAGCGGTTCTGGCCATTTCAACGACGTGTTTTTTCTGAATTTCTAACATAATATTTATCCTGTATACGGTTATAGGGGCGAGCGATGTCGCGACAATGATTGCCGGGAAATAACGTTGCAGTTTTTAAGCTGCAACAGCGTTTAATTAATGATTACGAATGACGGGCAAATTCATTTATCAGTGCATATTCATCCTGTGCGTGGCGAATAACATTTCCGCCATCATAGAATTCGAGAAATTCATTTAATTGCGCGAGCGCCTTAAGATGCTTTTGCGGATTATTCGTTGCCAGGACGATAATAATATCGGCCTGCATATAACCGGCGAAATCAATCTTAGAGGGCAGGCGTAATAACGTCATCCCCGTTTCCAGCGCGCCATCATCGACACCCGCGTGGGCGATAATTACGCCATCAGCCAGCATGATATAGGGCTGCTCATCGGCGATTTTATTCAGCATAATTTGCAGGTAGCGCGGTTCAATCACCCCGTTTTCCAGCAGCGATGCTGAAGCTTCGGTAATCGCCTGCTGCCAGTCACTGGGCAGCGAAGTAGCAAACTGAACGTGTTCGCGCTGCAGCAAGTCCGTTAGCGATGGCGTCGGCGGGTCAATGCTACCCGCTGCTCTCGCGGCGCTGTTCTCATCATAGATGTAGCTGGCGAGCGCGCGCTGTAGCCCTTTGTGATCGATGATATTGCCGAAGCGTTCGAAGATAAGCAGCAACTGCTCAATCTGAATGATGTTCGGATCTACGCCCTGTAGCGCGCTGATCACATGATTACGGAACGCGCTTTTATGAATGCTGCTGATGGACGGATTCACCACAAACACCATCTTGCTGGTGTTCAGGTGCGTGGTCGAAAAGACCACGTCGTAGTGCCCGGTATAGCGTTCAAACTCGCGCCGTGACATCACTTCAGTAAAGTGCAGCTCCGGGAAAAGCACCTGCAACGTCAGGAACAGATAGGTAGAAATCGTGGCGCTGTTTTCGCACACCACCACCGCGGTTTTCTGTAGTTTAATCTGATGGATAACCCCTTCGCGGGTCAGCCAACCGCCAAAGAGCACCGTCAAAAACGCCATCTCTTCATCGGGGATTTCGCAGTGCAGCACCGTCTCGAACGGCACGGCCGCACGGCGAACCATCTCGTGCAGATGGCTGAACTCTTTCACCACCAGATCGTAAACGCTGCTGGTATTGGTCAGATGATAGCGAATACGGTAATAGGCCGGCTTCCAGTGCTGATAGATTTTTTCAATCAGCTCATTTTTCTCTTTGATAGTGACGCAGCTTATTTTCTCAAAGTTGTCGACTACCGCCAATACGCTTTCAAGCAGCAGCGTATCCAGGTGGAAATATTTATCGGCAATACTTTGAATATTGGAACTTTGGATCAGTGCCGTCAGGAAAACCAGTTCATTTTCACTATTGATATTGATTTTACTGATAACGCTCTGCATCAGGGTAAATTCTCTGCTGCCAATAATATCGGCGTAGCTACTCGGAATATTGACCAGACCTTTCCCTGAATCAATACGGTGCAGGACAAAGCAGATAAAATAAATAAGCTCCTGAAGCTGACGGTCGGTAAACTGAATTTTAAAACGCTTTTCAATTTCGCTAAAAACGTTGCCGACCTTTTCCAGATAGTCGCTCATCACGTTGTTGTAGTGGGCGAGGATATTTTTTGCGACCGGAATTTCCAGCACCCGACGTAAACAGTTAAGCAGCAGGTAGCGTTTTTCCAGCTCCCCACCAAGAATATGGTAGCCGTTGCTCCGGTCGTAGCTTATCTCCAGCCCGTGCTCGATAACCTCAGCTCGTACCTTTTTCAGGTCATTGACAATCGTATTCTGGCTAACGCTCAGCGAAGAGTAGAGATGCAGCAATGACAGTCGTTCACTGCGGGTCAGCAACATAAAGATAATCATCTGCCCACGTTCTTCTTCCGAGTAGAGATAGCGATGCTCGGTTTCAGAGGTCTGATTCTGGCGAAAATGCTCAATCACATGGCGCGGGATATGCAGCTTCCCGGTTTTCAGGCGGTTGATCCGGTCGAAGTGGTTCGACTCCAGGTAGTCATTCACCTTTTTCAGCGTATAGCTCAGCTGTTTGCGCGTCAGGCAAAACTGCTCTTCAAGCTTCGTCCCCGTGATGCCGGAATCGTTCACAATGGCATCCAGCACTGCAACCACGCGTTTATCCATAGCCATGCCGACTCTCCTGCAATGAAAAGCCTGGCGGCGGCGCCTGCCGCCAGACACGAACATGAAACCCAGAATTACGCCTGCTGAACCTTTTCCTGCTGCTCGGCTTCTTGCTGTGCCAGATTGCTTTCACGACGCAGTTCGCGGGAGTAGAAGAAGTAGCCGCAGCCCCACCACAGCGCGAAGATCAGCGGGATAAAGTTGCCTTCCAGGAATTTGAACAGGAAAGAGAAGGCATAGGTGAAGACAGGCGCATCAATCGAGCTGTTCGAAATCAGCTGCCCTGCCGGGATGGTGATCGCTTTAGTGGCCAGACCGAGGTCGGTAATCATTGGCGCAAACTGCGTGCCAACGAACAGGAAAAACGGTACGCCAATAATGCTCAGGATAACCATGCGCAGCGTGTTACCGCGCGTCACCAGATAGGCCGGAACAATCAGCGCAATATTAATGATGCCAGCAAACGGCAGGATCTTATTTCCCGGCAGAATCAGCGCCCACAGCAGGGTGAACGGGATGGCAACGATAATGGCAAACCAGATCTCGCTTGCACCGCCCATAAACGGCCAGTCGATACCCACGAACAGCTTACGACCGGAGAATTTCTTATTCATATAGTCGCTGATGGCCTCAGAGATCGGCGACAGCGCCTGCATGAAGAGCTTTGAAATCATCGGGAACAGCACCAGCGCCGTTGAGGCCTGCACACCCAGCATCAGCGTTTTCGCAACGCTGTAGCCCGCAATCACCCCAAACAGGATCCCCAGAATAAAACCAATGATGTGGTTTTCAGCAAAGACCCCGACTTTAGCGCGCAGCGCGCTGGCATCCATCGGCTTATTGCAGACCGGAATTTTGCGCAGCAGCAGATCGAACGGGTAATAGATGGCACCAAAGAAAACCATACGGTGCGTACAGGTCACCCCCGGGATCCCCGTGAGCTTCTCGATACGATGCTGGTGAATATCCCCCGCGTTCAGTTCCATAATGATCTGGAAAGCGGCAACGAGGAACGCCAGTACCAGACTCCAGACCGGGCCAAACAATGGGGTGGTGACGCTCACCACGATAAACGCGGTAAAGATTTTCCCCCACACGTTCCAGAGGTCGGCGTTGAAGGTATTGGTCTTGTTCAGCATCAACATCACAATGTTTACGCCAACCTGAAGCGGGAACATGGCGAACGCATAAGGCCAGGCCCAGGAGATATTCGCCATCGTCGTCCAGCCGCCGTCGACGATACTTAGCTCAAGGCCAGTACGGTTCATCATGGTCTGCGCGGCAACACCGATGGCATCAACCATAAAGCCAATCAGCATGCTCATCCCAACGAAGGCGACGCCCAGCGTGATGGCCGCCGAGGCCGCATCGCGGAATTTCATCCGCACCACCAGCCCGGCTAATAGCATAATAAAGGGCACAAAAACCGGCGCGCCTAAATTCAGAATATAATTTATGACTACACCAAGAAAGTCCATAGCACTTCTCCACTAAAATAATTATACGGATTAAAGAGCTACACCTTATTTGCAGGCATCAATAACTTTTTGTAATTCCTGCTCCATTCCCATGCCGGTAAGAAAAGCAATCCCATTAATTACCGGGATAGGATATTGCTTATCAACTTTGGTAATGGCGATATAAGCCGCACTGTCTTTTATATGGCTATCAAGCGATTTCAGGTCGATGACTTCAACTTTGATATGAGACTGCTGACGTTCATTCAATAAACGGGTCACTTTACTGGCAACAGTTTGTGAGGTAGCAACGCCGCTTCCACATGCAACAATGACTTTTTTCATCTTATATATCCTTATCTAATTGCAGTCTTGATGTGAGGGTACAGAGAAAGGTTTCTACATCGTCTATTTCGCGTAGGGCCTGGACAACCTCTTCATCCGCAAGGCAGTCCATGAGCTTTTGCAGCGCGGTTAGGTGGCTGCTGTGGTCAATAAAACCAAGTAAAACAATAAAATGAACGTAAAGCGTGTTGTCATCATTACCCATTTCCTGCCAGGCAATGGGCGTAGACAGCCGCGTCACGGAGATAAAGGGGCGAATAACGTGCTGAGGATCGGTATGAGGAAGCGCAATGGCCACCGGCAGCGTTGGCAGCGCGGTAGGGTACGCCTTTTCACGGGCGATGATGGCGTCAAGAAAAGAGTCCCGGACGTAGCCTTGCTCTTTAAGCAGCAAAAATATCGAAGAAAAAAAGTCAGTGGAATTATTATAATGTTTATCCAGAAATGTGAGCTGAGGTGTAAAATATTCACATCCTTGCGCACTTTCATTCGGGGCATCAATTATATCCGTTCTCATCCGAATATCCTCTCTAACCGCTAAAAATTAACTAGAGATAATGTTAATTCAGGAGCAGAAAGCGGGCGACAAATATTGCCCCCAAAAGATGTACTCAGGCTGGCGCAATGCGGTGAGCATTTTATTATTAATTACGTCACATTTTTATCGTTGAGATTCGTTGACAGAGAAATAATTCGGCGGATTATGAAAAATAAAGCAGAAAAAGGAAAGCGGGAGATAACCCAGACAGGTTATCTCCCGCTTTAAGCGGCACTTAGCCCGCGAGGAAAAAGCGGAACGCGGGGTTATTTGTCTCGTTATGACAATCGTAACCCAGTTCATTGATTCGGGTTTCGAAATCGGGCTCATTGTCGCCCAGTTCGAATGCCGCCAGTACGCGGCCATAATCCGTGCCGTGGCTGCGGTAATGGAACAGCGAAATATTCCAGTGCGTGCCGAGCGTTTGCAGGAATTTCAGCAAAGCACCCGGTGATTCTGGGAATTCAAAACTGTACAACCGCTCAAGCAGTGGTTTAGACGGACGCCCGCCCACCATGTAGCGCACATGCAGTTTCGCCATTTCGTCATCAGAAAGATCGACAACGCCGTAACCACCTTCGTTAAGCAGTGCGATAATTTCTTGTCGTTCCTCAACACCACGAGTCAGGCGCACACCCACAAAGATGCAGGCTTCTGCCGAGCTGGAATAACGATAGTTAAACTCAGTGACAGAACGCCCGCCCAGCACCTGGCAGAATTTCAGGAAGCTGCCTTGCTGCTCAGGAATGGTGACCGCCAGCAATGCCTCACGTTGTTCACCGAGCTCGCAACGCTCGGAAACGTAACGCAGGCCATGGAAGTTAACGTTCGCACCAGATAGAACATGCGCGAGTCGTTCACCACGGATCTGGTGCTGCTGGATGTACTTTTTCATCCCTGCCAGCGCCAGAGCGCCAGACGGTTCAGCGACCGCACGAACATCTTCGAACAAATCTTTCATCGCAGCGCAGATAGCATCGCTATCCACCGTGATGATGTCGTCGAGATATTCCTGACACAAACGGAATGTTTCATCGCCGATACGCTTAACCGCAACACCTTCAGCAAACAAACCGACGCGCGCCAAATCAACCGGCTTGCCCGCATCAAGTGCCGCTTTCAGGCAGGCTGAATCCTCCGCTTCAACAGCAATCACTTTGATTTGTGGCATCAGCTGTTTGATAAGCACCGCCACACCTGCTGCCAGACCACCGCCGCCAACCGGTACAAATATGCGGTCGATATGGGCGTCTTGTTGCAGCAGTTCAAGCGCCAGCGTGCCCTGCCCGGCGATGACTGCCGGGTGGTCGAACGGAGGTACATAGGTGAACCCCTGCTGCTGCGAAAGCTCGATGGCACGCCCTTTAGCCTCATCAAAGTTCGCGCCGTACAGCAATACTTCTCCACCAAACGCCCTGACCGCATCCACTTTGATATCCGCCGTAGTCACGGGCATGACAATCAGAGACTTGATACCTAAACGTGTTGAAGAAAGCGCAACACCTTGAGCGTGGTTTCCCGCAGAAGCGGTAATCACACCACTGGCTTTTTGTTCGCTGTTCAGCCCGGCAATCATCGCGTATGCGCCACGCAGTTTGAAACTGTGCACTGGCTGGCGGTCTTCACGTTTCACCAGAATGACGTTATCCAGCCGTGATGACAGCTTTTCCATCTTCTGCAACGGTGTAACCTGCGCGACTTCATAAACCGGGGCACGCAGAATGGCTCGCAGATATTCCGCCCCACAAGGGGCGTCAGGTAGTGGTTGTGACTCGGCCATCATTAGCCTCCAAGCTTACTTTTATCGCGCACCGCGCCCTTATCGGCACTGGTAGCGAGCATTGCGTAAGCGCGCAGAGCGAAGGAAACCTGGCGTTCACGTGCGCGTGGAGTCCAGGCTTTGTCGCCGCGAGCTTCTTGTGCTTCACGGCGAGCGGCCATTTCCTGATCGCTCAATTGCAGTTGGATCCCACGGTTCGGGATATCAATGGCAATCATGTCGCCATCTTCAATCAGCGCGATATTGCCACCGCTTGCTGCTTCCGGAGAAACGTGGCCGATAGAAAGACCGGAAGTACCGCCGGAGAAACGACCATCAGTGACCAGTGCGCACGCTTTACCAAGCCCCATAGATTTCAGGAAGGTTGTTGGGTAAAGCATTTCTTGCATGCCCGGCCCGCCTTTTGGCCCTTCGTAACGAATAACAACCACATCGCCCGCGACGACTTTGCCACCAAGGATTGCCTCAACAGCATCATCCTGGCTTTCGTAAACTTTTGCAGGCCCGCGGAATACCAGGCTTTCATCGTCTACACCAGCCGTTTTCACGATACAGCCGTTTTCTGCGAAGTTACCGTACAGCACAGCCAAACCACCTTCCTGGCTGTAAGCATGTTCTTTCGAACGGATACAACCGTTTTGACGGTCAACATCCAGAGAATCCCAGCGGCAAGATTGTGAGAATGCTTTCGTGGTACGAATACCGGCCGGGCCTGCGGAGAACATGCTTTTCACACTTTCGTCTTTAGTCAGCATGACATCGTACTGTTCCAGCGTTTGCGTCAACGTCAGACCCAGAACGTTTTTCACATTGCGATGCAGTAAGCCACCGCGATCCAGCTCGCCCAAAATACCGATTACGCCACCAGCACGGTGCACATCTTCCATATGGTATTTCTGGGTACTTGGTGCGACTTTACACAGCTGTGGGACTTTACGAGAAAGCTGGTCGATATCGGTCATGGTGAAATCGAGTTCTGCTTCCTGAGCTGCTGCCAGTAAGTGCAGAACGGTATTCGTTGAGCCACCCATGGCGACATCAAGCGTCATGGCATTCTCAAACGCTTCTTTGCTGGCGATGCTACGTGGCAGAGCACTTTCATCATCCTGCTCGTAATAACGTTTGGTCAGAGCGACGATACGTTTACCGGCATTGAGGAACAACTCTTTACGGTCTGAGTGTGTTGCCAGCAGAGAACCGTTACCCGGCTGAGATAAACCCAGCGCTTCGGTCAGGCAGTTCATGGAGTTAGCCGTGAACATACCGGAGCAAGAGCCACAAGTTGGGCATGCAGAGCGTTCTACCTGCTCGCTTTGCTCGTCGCTCACTTTCGGGTCTGCGCCCTGAATCATTGCATCAACCAGGTCGAGCTTGATGATTTGGTCAGAGAGCTTGGTTTTCCCGGCTTCCATCGGGCCGCCGGAAACGAAAATAACCGGAATGTTCAGGCGCAAAGAGGCCATCAACATCCCTGGGGTGATTTTGTCGCAGTTGGAGATACAAACCATCGCGTCGGCGCAGTGCGCGTTGACCATGTATTCCACGGAGTCAGCGATAAGCTCGCGTGACGGCAGAGAATAAAGCATGCCACCGTGGCCCATGGCGATACCATCATCCACCGCGATGGTGTTGAACTCTTTCGCCACACCGCCCGATGCTTCGATTTGCTCTGCAACCAGTTTACCCAAATCGCGCAGGTGAACGTGGCCTGGCACGAACTGAGTAAAGGAGTTAACTACCGCAATAATTGGCTTGCCGAAATCGTCATCGGTCATCCCGGTTGCGCGCCACAATGCGCGGGCACCCGCCATATTGCGGCCATGGGTGGTAGTGGCTGAACGGTACTTAGGCATGCTTATTTACTCCAGTCTGTCTGTCGAGCGGACGGTAATCACCATCCGCCTGGTTATATTTTTACTTAGGGTTGACCTGATCTAACCAGCCCCATTTGTCTTCGGTTTCGCCGGTGAACAGGCCAAAGAATGCTTGCTGAATACGCTTGGTAATCGGGCCACAGCGGCCTTCGCCTACCTGAATACGGTCAACGCTACGAACCGGCGTGATTTCTGCCGCCGTGCCTGACATAAACACTTCGTCGGCCAGGTAGAGGGACTCGCGGGACAGCACTTGTTCACGTACTTCGATACCCAGGTCTTTCGCCAGCGTAATGATGGCGTCACGGGTAATGCCCGGCAGCGCGGAAGAGGTAAATGGCGGGGTAAACAGGATGCCGTCTTTTACTTCAAACAGGTTTTCACCCGCACCTTCAGACAGGTAGCCGTTCACGTCCAGCGCGATGCCTTCCTGATAACCATGACGACGAGCTTCGCTGCCAACCAGCAAGGAAGAGAGGTAGTTACCACCGGCTTTCGCCGCAGTAGGAATAGTGTTTGGCGCTACACGGTTCCATGAGGAAACCATTGCGTCGATCCCTTGATCCAGCGCTTCTGCGCCGAGGTATGCACCCCATGGGAAGGCTGCGATGATCACATCAGTGGTGTAACCGTCTGGCGGGTTCACGCCCATACCGACGTCACCCACAAAAACTAACGGGCGGATATACGCGCTGGTCAGGTTGTTTTTACGGATAACAGAACGGCAAGCCTCCATCAGCTCATCAACACTTTGTGATACAGGGAAACGATAGATTTTTGCGGAATCACGCAAACGCTGCATGTGTTCACGATGGCGGAACACCACTGGACCAATGTGAGATTCATAGCAACGGATGCCTTCAAAGACCGATGTGCCGTAATGCAGCGCATGGGACATTACATGGACCTTTGCTTCGCCCCACGGCGTCATCTCACCATTGAACCAGATGTAATCAGCTTTCTTCGTTGTCATTGTTCTCTTCCTTCTGCGCTCAGGCGCGGATTTGTTGTGTTGTTTGTTGCTGGATTTCGACGCGTCCAACGTCAACCAGTTTGCTTAATTGACTAAACAGTAATTCGACCGGGCGCAGGCTGGCAACGGTCAATTCAATATTAATATCGTCAGTGTTCCCCACCGTGACCATGTTCATAGAACAGACCTGAAAACCACGATGACGCACCACGCGTAACACGCGTTCCAGCGTTTCTGGACGAAAACGGGCCGTTACTGCGAGCTGATGTTGCATCATGATAATTTCTCCAGCATTTGAGAGTTACTGGCACCTGGTGGCACCAACGGCCAGACGTTTTCGTACTCATCTATCGAGACGTGAAGCATGTATGGGCCATCGCTATTGAGCATCGCGTCGATGGCGGCTTCGACCTGGTCTTTACGAGTGATGTGTTGGCCTGGGATACCGAAGGCACTGGCCAGCATGAGGAAATCGGGGTTATCGGAGAGATTGGTTTCACTATATCGTTCTGAGAAAAACATCTGCTGCCACTGGCGTACCATTCCTAAACGTTGGTTATCCAGTAAAACGATTTTCAACGGCAGCTGTTTTCGTTTTACGGTGCCCAGCTCCTGAACGTTCATCATGAAAGAGCCGTCACCCGAGATACAGATAACCGTATCGTTCGGCCGGGCTACCTGTGCGCCTACGGCTGCGGGCAGACCAAAACCCATCGTTCCCAGGCCACTGGAAGTGATGAAATTCTCCGGACGTGTGAATGACATATGCTGAGCCGTCCACATCTGGTGCTGGCCCACGTCAGTGGTCACCACGCATTCCTGCGGCTTGCGGTCAGAGATTTGTTTCAGTAATAACGGGGCAAAAATGGCTTCGCCAGGATGATCGTAGCGCCATGGGTTATTAGCGCGCAAAGTGGCTACTTCTTGCTGCCAGTCCGCGATATCCAGCGGTTGCTGCAACGCCTGTAATAACTGGACCAAATCCCCCTGCAACCCAACATGTGCCTGGCGCAATTTACTTAATTCAGCCGGGTCGATGTCCATATGGATCACTTTCGCGTGAGGGGCAAAGGTATTCAATTTTCCGGTAACACGGTCGTCAAAACGGGCGCCGACGGCAATCAGCAAGTCGCATTCTTGCACCGCGAAGTTAGCTGCTTTGGTGCCGTGCATACCTAACATGCCGGTATAAAACGGATGCTCTGCTGGAACGGCACCCAAACCTTTCAAGGTGACCGTAGAAGGCATATTGGTAACCGCAATGAATTCGCGCAGCGCAGGAACCGCCTGAGCCATGCCGACGCCACCGCCGACATACAGCATAGGTTTGCGGGCACTGGCTATCATTTCGCGAGCCTGTTGCAGCTCGGCATGCGGCATTGCAAAATCATCTTCAACTGTCGATAACCACGGCTCCAGATCGCCTTGTGCTAATTGAATATCCTTAGGGATATCCACTAACACGGGGCCCGGACGACCAGAGTTTGCAATTTCAAAGGCTTCTGCAAGGACGCGAGGTAAATCATCGAATGATTCAACGAGGAAACTGTGTTTGGTGCACGCGAGGGATAATCCTAAAACATCCACTTCCTGGAACGCATCGGTACCGATGAATGGGGTGGCGACCTGGCCTGTGATGGCAACGACTGGAACGGAGTCTAACAGCGCATCGGCAAGGCCAGTGATTAGGTTGGTAGCGCCAGGCCCGGAAGTGGCGATGCAAACGCCTGTTTTTCCAGTAGAACGTGCATACCCAATGGCTGCCATTGCAGCGCCTTGTTCATGGCGACAGAGCAAGTGTTCGACCCCGCCGTCATACAACGCATCATAGACGGGCATGATTGCGCCACCCGGATAGCCGAAAACTGTCTCTACACCCTGCGCTCGCAACGCATGTACCACCCACTGCGCACCATTCATAGTTAGTTCCCCGTCTCATTATCGGAGAAACAGCATTTTATTCTGCAACGCATCATCTGTTCCTCTCCGTATTTCTTTGCCCAACAAAAAACCCCCGGACCTTTCGGTGCGGGGGTTCTTTTCGATTCAGGCTTGATTTTTAAGCCTTTCTTTCTCCAAGTGCAGCCCCGCACGGTGGGATAATAATCACCACCACGCTAATCACGACCAGGCTAATCACTTGTAGGAGGGCTTTCATGTTTGTTTATTCTGTCTACTTGTTCGAAGTAATGCCTACAGAGTTATCACAGAGTCAGAGACAAGCACAAGATTTTTTTATGGCGAGAAAGGGGATACAAAAATCAGTCAACAAAAAAACTTTTTGTTTTCAGCACATAAGGAGATAGTGAAAATATTTCATATAGAGCGAATTCTTATTCCTCTCCTCAAAATTTCTTCCAAAAATAAATCTTTTGCGAAGCGCATCGCAGAATAATTTTCAAAAAAGAAATCTTACTCGAAAGTCTGGAAGGCGTTGCGAGGAACATTATTTCGCCTCTTTCAGCATCATTAGCAAGCTGACAGGATGAAAGTTCACCCAGAGGAAAGAGCTATGTCACTGGCAGTTGTTAATACAAGAGCAGCATTAGGCATTGCCGCCCCATTGGTAACCGTTGAGGTTCATATCAGTCAAGGGTTGCCAGGTTTGACGCTTGTGGGCTTACCGGAAACGACAGTCCGTGAAGCGCGAGACAGAGTGCGAAGTGCCATCATCAATAGTGGCTATACTTTCCCGGCCCGGAAAATCACGATAAATCTCGCGCCGGCAGATCTTCCTAAGGAAGGCGGCAGGTATGACTTACCTATTGCTCTGGCATTGCTGGCAGCGTCTGAGCAGCTCTCTATTGATAAGTTAAGTCAATATGAGTTCGTTGGTGAGCTCGCACTTACCGGGGCGTTACGAGGCGTCCCAGGCGCAATTTCATCTGCTATGGAGGCTTTAAAATCAGGGAAGAAAATAATCGTTGCCGATGAAAACTCCGCTGAACTTAGTTTGATAACACAAGCTGGCTGCCTTATTGCAAACCACCTCACTGAAGTTTGCGCATTCCTTGAAGGCAGAGCCGAATTATCTGCTCCAGAAAAGCGGCCGCAGCAACACATTGAATATCGGCAAGACCTTAATGAAATTTTTGGCCAGTCTCAGGGGAAGCGAGCGCTAGAGATCACCGCAGCTGGTGGGCATAACCTATTACTCATTGGCCCTCCAGGAACGGGTAAAACCATGCTGGTCAGCCGACTGAATACTTTACTCCCCCCTTTAAGCGACAGTGAAGCGCTGGAGAGTGCTGCCATTCTAAGCCTGGTCAATCCACATTCGTTACAGCAACAGTGGCGTCAGCGCCCATTCAGAGCGCCTCATCATAGCGCTTCACTGAGTGCAATGGTTGGTGGAGGTTCAATACCAAGACCCGGTGAAATATCTCTGGCACATAACGGTGTGTTATTTCTCGATGAACTCCCGGAATTTGAACGCCGTGTGCTTGATGCATTACGCGAGCCTATAGAATCAGGGGAAATTCATATTTCCCGTACCCGTGCAAAAATTAGCTACCCTGCCAATTTTCAACTTCTGGCTGCGATGAACCCAAGTCCAACAGGTCACTATCAAGGTAAGCATAATCGCTGCACACCCGAACAAACGCTGCGCTACCTTAGCCGTCTTTCAGGGCCTTTTCTTGATAGATTTGATTTATCCGCAGAGATCCCACTTCCGCCACCTGGAATGCTAAGTAATTCAGGTGTGAGCAGCGAAAGTAGCGCAGACGTAAGAGCAAGAGTCATCGCTACACAACAGCGGCAGTATGAGAGACAGCAAAAGTTAAATGCGAGACTGGATAACCATGAAATCAGAAAACATTGTGTCATTGAGCACAATGATGCCATGTGGCTTGAAGAGACATTGGCAAAGTTGGGGTTGTCGGTACGTGCATGGCATCGATTATTAAAAGTTGCACGAACAATTGCAGATATTCAGGAACATAAACAGATACAGAGGGAACATCTTCTAGAAGCATTGAGCTATCGGGCGATTGATCGCTTACTCATTCATCTACAACAGTTAACAGGATAAAAAATGGGGCTTTCGCCCCATTTTTATTAATCATCACTGTCGGTATAGTCTTCAACCGCATCCGCCTGCGGCTTGCCACCTGAGAGGGTATGGAAACGTTTAGGGCGCTTAATTCGCGCCATGTATTTGCTCCACACACGTTCTGCATCTGTCACCGGCTCACGTTCACCACGGCATACAGCTACAAACAGAACTTCCTCTTCAGTACCAGGTTCACGCTTGCCAAGATCCAGCTCATTGAACGCATAACCATGACGCTCTAATAACTGGGCTTCTTTGATGGTGAAATCACCATGGCGAGCGAACCCGCGTGGATAATGTTTATTGTCGAAAAACCGATTAGTCGTCGTAAAGCTTTCCGCCATCCTGCACGCTCCTAATTCTCTTGGTCGAGCTATTTATGGCGCGGAGTATTAGTTACGCTTGACAGAGCGTCAAACAAAACATTTAAATCATAACGACAAATTTTTTTTGGGAGAGAGTTGTGGATACTGAATTATTAAAAACGTTTCTAGAAGTGAGCCGAACGCGGCATTTTGGGCGGGCTGCAGAGGCTCTTTATCTAACGCAATCAGCAGTTAGCTTCAGAATTCGTCAATTAGAGAATCAACTCGGCGTGAATCTTTTTACTCGTCATCGTAATAATATTCGCCTGACGACAGCAGGTGAGCGTTTGTTGCCTTATGCAGAAAACCTCATGAATACCTGGCTCGCTGCCAAAAAAGAAGTTTCCAACACATCTCAGCACAATGAGCTAACGATTGGTGCTAGTTCTTCACTTTGGGAATGCATGCTTTCTGAATGGCTTGTTGCTCTGTATCAACAGCACAAAGGACTTCAATTTGAAGCCCGTATTTCCCAACGCCAGTCGCTAGTTAAACAATTGCATGAACGTCAACTTGATCTGCTGATCACGACGGAATCGCCAAAGATGGACGAGTTTTCATGCCAGTTATTAGGGCATTTTAACCTGGCACTATTTTCTTCTTCACAACAAAGCTCAAAAACAGGGTTAACGTATTTACGTCTGGAGTGGGGTCCTGATTTTCAACAACATGAAGCGGGCCTTATCAACAATGATAGCATTCCAGTTCTAACGACTAGCTCAGCACAAATAGCCTATAAATTGTTGGCACCGCTCAATGGTTGTTCATTTTTACCCATCGAATGGGCCAAAGAATGCGAAGGAATTTACCAGGTACCCGATACAAATACACTTTCGCGCCCTTTGTATGCGATCTGGTTACAAAATAGTGATAAACAAAGCACAATCAAAGAGTTATTAAAGACACCACTTATGGCGCAGTAATGCGCTTTTGTAGATTTGAGGGATAACTTGAGGAATTTTAGGCAAAAAAAATCCTTTGCCGAAGCAAAGGATCATTATATGGCAGGGGCGGAGAGACTCGAACTCGCGACACCCGGTTTTGGAGACCGGTGCTCTACCAACTGAGCTACGCCCCTAAATAACGCTTATTATTAAGCCCGCTGATTAAGCAGGCATAATTTTTTTATAAGTGGCGGAACGGACGGGACTCGAACCCGCGACCCCCTGCGTGACAGGCAGGTATTCTAACCGACTGAACTACCGCTCCACCGAATTTCTTTCTTATTACCACCAGATGTCACATTCTGGCTTTTACTGCTTTGAATTTAGAGCCTGGCAGTTCCCTACTCTCGCATGGGGAGACCCCACACTACCATCGGCGCTACGGCGTTTCACTTCTGAGTTCGGCATGGGGTCAGGTGGGACCACCGCGCTAGTGCCGCCAGGCATATTCTG
>NZ_JAJSOS010000015.1:0-122554 GCF_021283185.1 Buttiauxella cochleicola | reverse complement strand
CGAGTGCCCACACAGATTGTCTGATAAATTGTTAAAGAGCAGTGAGTTGCGCGCTTTCGCTTGCTAACTCGAGGTGGCGTATATTACGCTTTCCTCTTTCAGAGTCAAGCGTTTATTTTCGCTTTTCATCTGGCTGACAAGCCGGTTTGTAAGCCGTTGTGCCGTGTCAGTGGAGGCGCAGTATAGGGATTTTCTGGGGGCTGACAAGTGTTTATTGCAAATAGATTACCAAGCGTCTTTTTTTTCGCCAAAAGCACTACAAAACAGCTGTTACACGGGATATTTGCTGTTTTAAGCACCAGTAAAAGACACCTGGTGGCATACTACAAATAGAAACAACGCTAAAGGAATTGCATTTATGTCTCTATCTGCACAACAACTCGCGGCACAAAAGAACCTTTCCTATGTTCTTGCGGAAAAACTAGCGCAACGCATTCTTCGAGGTGAGTACGAAGCGGGCAGTATATTGCCTGGTGAAATCGAATTGGGTGAGATCTTCGGAGTTAGTCGCACAGCGGTACGAGAAGCAGTAAAGACATTAACAGCAAAAGGAATGGTTCTACCTCGCCCGCGTATTGGTACTCGAGTTATGCCTCGCAGTCACTGGAACTTCCTTGATAAGGAGTTGCTCACGTGGTGGATGACAGAGGAGAACTTTAATGATGTGGTGGATTACTTCCTTGTTATGCGTAATAGCCTGGAACCACAAGCCTGTGCCATGGCCGCTATTAATGGCACTCAAGAGCAGAAAACATTTCTCAACGAGATGATGGTAGAAATGGTAAAGCTGAAAGGCTCGTTTGACCGCCAACGCTGGATAGAAATCGATATGGCTTACCATGAACAAATCTATGCAATGAGTGGTAACCCTTTCCTTTGTTCTTTCGCTAACTTATTCCGCTCTATTTATTACAATTACTTTACCGCAATAACTAATAACGACGTTATTAAGCTCGACTTGCACCAGGCAATCGTTGATGCCATTACCCAGGGCGACAGCCAGGCCGCGTTAATCGCCGGCCAGACACTGTTAAAAGAACCCTCCGCTCAAGGGTAAAGACTCGCCTTCTCCTGGATGCGTTTAAAACATCAGGATAAAAATGACCAAAACAGCTCGCAGTATGGCCGGGTTACCGTGGATAGCGGCAATGGCTTTCTTTATGCAGGCGCTGGATGCCACAATTCTCAACACAGCCTTACCCGCAATTGCTCATAGTCTTGGGCGCTCTCCACTGGCAATGCAATCCGCGATTATCAGTTATACCTTAACCGTTGCGATGCTGATCCCCGTCAGTGGTTGGCTTGCCGACCGCTTTGGTACTCGGCGCGTGTTTATGTTTGCGGTTTCCCTCTTTACTCTCGGTTCGTTTGCCTGCGCGATGTCAAACTCGCTCGGTGAGTTGGTTGTCTTCCGTGTGATACAGGGTATCGGCGGGGCGATGATGATGCCGGTCGCCCGCTTAGCATTACTACGAGCCTATCCGCGCAGTGAACTCTTACCGGTTTTAAACTTTGTCACCATGCCCGGATTGGTCGGCCCCATCCTCGGCCCACTACTCGGCGGTGTTTTGGTTACATGGGCGAGCTGGCACTGGATTTTCCTCATTAATATACCTATTGGTATCCTTGGGCTGATTTACGCACGTAAGTACATGCCAAACTTTACGACTTCACGTCGTGGCTTTGATATGACAGGTTTTCTTCTGTTTGGCCTAAGCCTTGTGCTTTTCTCAAGCGGAGTGGAATTATTCGGCGAGCGAATTGTTTCAAGTTATATCGGCATTTTGACCATTATTGGCGGTCTGGTTCTGTTAGCCACTTATATATGGCATGCACGCCGACATCCTACGCCACTGATCGCGCTGCCGATGTTTCGTACCAGAACCTTCTCTGTCGGTATTATCGGGAATCTCGCATCGCGCCTCGGCACCGGTTGCGTCCCCTTCCTTATGCCTTTAATGCTACAGGTTGGTTTTGGCTATTCGGCGCTGATCGCTGGCTGCATGATGGCACCGACTGCAATTGGTTCTCTGCTGGCTAAATCCACCGTGACTCAGGTATTACGCCGACTGGGTTACAGGAAAACGTTAGTCTGTGTGACTGTGATCATCGGTTTGCTGATTGGACAATTTTCATTGCAGTCGCCGGGGATGGAAGTGTGGCTACTGATTCTGCCGCTATTTATTCTTGGGATGGCGATGTCCACGCAGTTCACGGCTATGAATACTATTACGCTTGCGGACCTCACCGATGAAAATGCCAGTAGCGGAAATAGTGTATTGGCGGTGACGCAACAACTGGCAATTAGCCTTGGCGTCGCGGTAAGTGCAGCTGTACTTCGTCTATATGAGGGCGTCGAGAGTATTAACACTGTCGAGCAGTTCCACTATACATTCCTGACGATGGGTGGGGTGACGCTCGTTTCGGCTCTCGTGTTCTTACTGTTACGCCCGAAAGATGGGCGCAACATGATTAAACGCTAGGCCGAACCACGCACCACCAGTTCAGGCGTCAGAAACAGGCGCTGTTGCTCCAGGGAGGGTTGTGCCATTCGGTGTATCAGCACATCAACGGCCAACTCACCCAATTCATCTTTAGGCTGATGAATAGTTGTGAGCGGTGGCGTCATATAACGCGCCAGTTCTATATCATCGTAACCAACAACCGCCATATTCTGTGGAACCGTCAATCCCGCCTGATACAAAGCCTGATATGCGCCAACCGCCATCGCATCATTGCCAGTAAATACGGCGTGCGGCGGTTGTTCCAGTGCAAGCAGGGAATTCATCGCTGTGAAACCACCCTGAAACTCAAAGTCGCCAATAATTTCATACCCTTCACGAATCTCAAGCCCTGCGCGGTTCATCGCCTTGCGATAACCTTCGAGGCGCAAACGCGCTGGCGTTTTATCCTGCGGGCCGGTAATACAAGCGATGTGGGTATAGCCATTATCAATAAGATGTTGCGTTGCAGTCTCGCCGCCGAGCAGCGAGTTGTCCTGAATCACATCGCTTTCGCCCTCGAAAGGCGACCAGTCCATCATCACGGTTGGAATAGAAGGATAGCGACTCATGATGTCAGGCGAAGGGAGATGGGTTTCAGTACATAAAAGAAGAAGACCGTCGACGCGCTTTTGCAGCAGCGTTTCCAGGTTGCGATTCATCCGCTGTTCGTCGCCTTCGGTGTTGCAGAGAACCAGGCTGTAGCCGCGCTCAAAGCAACTCCGTTCCACACCGCGTACCAGTTCCGAATAAAATGGGTTGCTACTAGCGGTGATTAGCATCCCGATAGTGTGCGTTTGATTGAGTTTGAGGCTACGCGCCAGAGCGGATGGCGCATAGTTAAGAGTCTTGATTGCCGCATCAACCTTTGCACGAACGGCATCACTCACAAAACGGTCGTTATTAATGACGTGCGAAACGGTAGAAGTCGAAACTCCCGCCAGCTTCGCGACGTCTTTCATGGTGGCCATGATTATCCTTGCTGTTGCAAAAACTCGTCGATTTCATGACGCCATGGCACGGAAGGTTGCGCACCTTTACGAGTCACGGCAATAGCGGCAGCCGCATGTGCAAAACGAATCGCTTCATTCATTGGTTTTTCTTCCAGCAAGGCCGTCACCAACGCACCATTAAAGGTGTCGCCAGCGGCGATGGTATCCACGGCTTTAACTTTAAAACCTGGTACGCGCTGACCTTTGCCGTTTTCACTAAGCCAAACGCCGCGACTGCCAAGCGTAATAATCACGGTTTGAATGCCTTTCGCATGCAGAGCTTTGGCCGCAACTGCTGCGTCGTCATCGTTTTCAACGCGCACGCCCGTCAGCTTTTCCGCTTCGGTTTCATTTGGCGTGATCATATCCACCAGCCCAAGCAGCTCGTCTGATAATTCACAGGCCGGTGCAGGATTGAGCACGACTTTAGTTTTGTTCTGATGAGCAATTTTAGCCGCCGCCAACACGCTTTCCAGCGGTGACTCAAGCTGCATTAAAAGTGCAGAAGCTTCTGCAATTTTTTGGTTCTGTTCAGCCACAAGCGCTGGCGTTAATGCCGCGTTCGCCCCGGCGTGAATGCCAATTACATTTTCCCCGGCGCCATTCACGAAGATCAGTGCCACACCTGTAGAGGCTTCTTTAATAGTGCTGACTGGGGAAGTATCGATTTTGTCGCTTGCCAGTTGCTTGCAAACACGGCTTCCGGTGTCGTCATCGCCCACACAGGCAATAAAGGCAATGTCTGCGCCGCTGCGCCCGGCAGCAACTGCCTGGTTTGCCCCTTTCCCACCGAACGCGACCTGATACTCTTGCCCGGTAACGGTTTCACCCGGCGTTGGGAAATGTTCGAGGTTCAGGATATGGTCAGCGTTGATGCTGCCCAGGACGACGAGATTGCCTTTAGTTTTCATTTTTATCCGTCCAGTTAAGTGTGCCACCCCCATTTCTGGAGTGGCACGGTGCCCTGCTTTTCTATTGTTGTCTTATTTAGTAACCAGCTTCAGGTCGACCGGGATTTTGGAGTCGACTTTTTCGCCTTTCAATACTTTGTCTGCGGTTTCTACGCCGATAACACCAATCTGGTCGGCCATCTGTGCCACGGTTGCGCCCAGCTTGCCTCCTTCAACAGCTTTCACGCCGTCAGCAGTACCGTCAAAACCAACCACCAGCACGTCGGATTTACCAGCGGTTTGCAGTGCACGCAACGCGCCCAGCGCCATTTCATCGTTCTGAGCAAACACCGCCTGCACATCTGGATGCGCAGTCAGCAAGTTTTGCATGACGTTCAGGCCCTTAGTACGGTCGAAGTCAGCAGGCTGGCTCGCAAGAACGGTAAATTTGTGCGCAGCCGTTGCTTGTTTGAAGCCTTCGCCACGTTCACGGGCAGCAGATGCACCCGCAATACCTTGCAGTTCGATAACTTTCGCGCCTTCACCCAATTTCTTAGCGATGAAGTCACCAGCCATCTTGCCGCCAGCAACGTTATCAGAAGCAATGTGGCTCACTACGGTGCCCTGATTCGCCATACGGTCGAGGGTAATCACAGGGATTTTAGCCTGGTTGGCCATTTTCACCGCATTACCTACGGCATCGGAGTCCGTTGGGTTGATAAGCATCAATTTAGTGCCGCGAACCGTGAGGTCCTGCACGTTGGCCAGCTCTTTTGCCGGGTTATTTTGCGAGTCCAGAACAATCAGGTTGTAGCCCAGTTTGTCGGCTTCTTTCTGCGCGCCGTCTTTCAGTGAAACGAAGAACGGGTTATTCAACGTGGAAACAACCAGCGCGATAGTATCTTTCGCCATCGCGTTAGCGCTAACCGTGGCGCTCAGTGCAACAGCGGAAACCAGGGTAGCTAGTTTTTTCATATTCATAGTCAGATGTCCTGTAGGGTTATGATTGTTACTGCTTTTTATTGTCCACCAGCACCGCCAGTAAAATAACCACTGCTTTGACGATCATCTGGTAATAAGAAGAAACACCTAATAAATTCAGCCCGTTGTTAAGGAAGCCCAGGATCAGCGCACCGATCAGCGTCCCAACAATTCGCCCTTTCCCGCCCGCCAGGCTTGTTCCACCCAGAACCACCGCAGCGATAGCATCCAGCTCATAGCCGGTACCCGCCGTTGGTTGTGCAGAGGAAAGACGCGCCACTTCGATGATCCCGGCCAAAGACGCCAACAGACCGCAAAGTGAGTAAACAATAATTTTGACTTTGTTAACGCTGATACCGGACAAACGCGTCGCAGCTTCATTACCGCCCAGCGCGTAGATATAACGACCCAGGCGAGTGTGGTGCAGCATGTACCATGCAGCCAGGAAAACGATACCCATGATCCACACAGGCGTTGGGATCCCCAGTGGGCGGCCAATACCAAACCAGCCAAACAGATCCGCGTTATCAGAGAACCCAGTGTTTACCGGGCTGCCGTTGGTGTACACCATCGTCACACCACGCAACAAAAGCATCATCACCAGCGTGGCAATAAATGCCTGGACTCGCCCTTTAGCAACAATCACCCCTGTTACAGCCCCGATTGCAGCACCCAACGCCAGTGCACCGGCAATGGCCACCAGGGCATTCACTTCTAAACCAACAATCGAGGCGGCCACAGCTCCGGTCAGCGCCAGTAAAGAACCGACGGAAAGGTCGATCCCGGAAGTCAAAATGACCAGCGTCATCCCAACCGCCATAATGGCGTTCACGGAGGTTTGTTGCAGGATATTGAACAGGTTATTTACAGTGAAGAAGTTAGGGCTAAGGCTCGAGACAACAGCAATCAACACCAATAGTGCGATCAGTGATTTTTGCTCCAATAGCCACGCTTTAGTGAACCAGCGACGTGTCGAAATAGACTGGGTACTCATTTTACAGACTCCTGATTCACGCGATTTAACTTGCCGACGGCCGCCGCCATGAGTATTTCCTGGGTAGCCTCTTCACGGGTAAATTCCCCGCCCAAATGGCCTTCATGCATCACCATAATTCGGTCGCTCATACCGAGGACTTCCGGCATTTCGGACGAAACGAGAATGATGCTTAACCCATCGGCTTTGAACTGATTGATTAATTGATAAATTTCTTTTTTCGCCCCAACATCAACTCCGCGCGTTGGTTCATCAAGAATCAACACTTTCGGGCGCGTCATCAGGCCACGGGCAATCGCCACTTTTTGCTGATTCCCCCCTGAAAGCAGCCCAATCGGCTGTTCCATTGATGGGGTTTTCACGTTGAACAAACGGATAAAGTCCTGCACCGCTTGCTGTTCATCTTTATGTTTCAGGCGGCCCGCGTTATGGCTGAAGTAGCGCAGTGCGGTCAGCGACATGTTCTCTTTCACCGACATGCCGAGCACCAGCCCATCACGCTTACGGTCTTCCGAGATATAAACAATGCCGTTTGCCAGGCCATCTTGCGGTGAGCGCGTCACCACTTCACGACCGTCCAGCGCAACATAACCGCCGGTACGCGGCAGTGCGCCATACAGCACTTTCATTAATTCGGTGCGGCCCGCACCCATCAAACCGGCAACGCCCAGGATTTCACCTTTGCGCAGAGTGAAACTCACGTCATGTACGCCTGGTCCGGAAAGGTTATCGACGCGCAGAAGGATTTCGCCGGGTTGCTTATCCAGCCGTGGGTATTGGTCTTCAAGTTTACGGCCGACCATCATTTCGATAAGCGTATCTTCGGTCAGCGTCACCACTTCACGTTCGGCAATAAACTGCCCGTCGCGGAACACGGTCACGTCGTCGCAAATCTCGAAGATCTCTTTCATGCGGTGGGAGATATAGACGATGCCACGTCCCTGGGCTTTCAGCTCGCGGATAACGCGGAATAAAGAATCGGTTTCGGTATCGGTCAAAGCATCGGTTGGTTCGTCCATCACAATGACTTTCGACTCGAAGCTCAGAACCTTGGCGATTTCGACCATCTGCTGATCGCCAATCGACAAATCACCCACCAGCTTCTGGCTAGTAAAGCGCAGGTTCAGTTTCGCCAGCAGTTTGTCTGCTTCGGCGTACATTTTCGTCCAGTCAATCTTGCCGAAACGGCCAACAAATTCACGACCGAGGAAGATGTTTTCCGCAATACTGAGCTGCGGAATCAGGTTGAGTTCCTGATGAATAATCCCGATGCCCGCTTCCTGTGAGGATTTTGGGCCGGTAAAGATGGTTTCTTTGCCAAGCCACAACAGCGAACCCGCATCACGCTGATAAATGCCGGTCAGCACTTTCATCATGGTGGATTTGCCTGCGCCGTTTTCACCTACCAGCGCCATCACGCGCCCCGGATAAACATTCAGCGCGGCTCCTGACAGGGCTTTTACGCCCGGGAACGCTTTATCGATCCCTTTTAATTGCAGTAACGGTTCCATGCCGGCCTCAGAAAGTTACGCCAGCACAGAGAATGATATTCGCATACGGGGAACACTCCCCGCTGCGAATAACCGCCTGGCTATCAGCGGTGTGTTGCTTGAACTGCTCATGACTAATGTAACGAATAGAAATGGTGTTTCCCTGGTGTTGTTGCAGTTGCTCGATATGGCTAAGCAACGTTTCATGGAGTTGGGGATTATGTTGTTTAATTTCCGAAGCTAAGTACGCCGCTTCAACCTGCATCTCTTGCGTTACGACTTCAACGACCTGCATAAAACCCGGTACGCCGTGAGTCAGAGCCAAATCTATACGCGGTGTATTGCGCGGGATCGGCAATCCTGCATCGCCAATCACCAGCGTGTCGGTGTGGCCAAGACGGGAAATAACAGACGAGATATCAGCGTTGAGAACTGTGCCTTTCTTCATTTTCTTACTCCACTAGCGAAACGTTTCGCTGGAGTAAAGTGTAGGAAATATAGTGATGGTAAAACAACCAGCACATTGCGGAAATGTGATCGCCATCGAAACGTTTCGCTGCATTGTTTCATTAAGAAGGAAATGAGAGCGCGTTCAGTCAAGAGGCAAAGAAAAACGCCCCTTCGATTGAAGAGGCGTTGGCGTTAAATCTCGACCTGGGTACCTAACTCGATAACCCGGTTTGGCGGGATTTCGAACTGGTCAGGCGCTCGCAGAGCGTTTCGTTGCAAGGCTAAGAATAGCTTGCCGCGCAGTCGCAAATACCACGGGCGTTTGCCGATGATCAGCGATTCATGGGACATAAAGAACGACGTCTCCATCATTCGGCAGCTCAACCCTTCCAGGCCACAGCGATGGAACACCTCTTCCACGTTTGGCGTTTCGCGCCAGCCGTAGCTTGCGACCACTCGCCAGAAGGTAGGCGAAAGCTGTTCTATAGAAACACGACGTACATTATGAACGTACGGTGCATCTTCAGTTCGCAGCGTCAGGAGTACCACGCGCTCATGCAGCACTTTGTTGTGCTTGAGGTTGTGAAGCATGGCAAAAGGAATCACGTTCAGCGCACGGGACATATAAACCGCTGTACCCGGCACGCGTACCGGCGGTGATTTTTCCAGGGAGGCAATCATTGCTTCCAGTGAATTTCCGTGCTCATGCATACGGCGCAGCAGACGGAAACGCTCGCTTTTCCAGGTCGTCATAATGATAAACATCACTAGCGCCAGGCACAGCGGCAGCCAACCACCGGAGAAGATTTTGACCACGTTAGCTGAGAACAACGGGATATCGATACACAGGAAAGCAAAGCCCATCAGCAGCACAGCAATTTTGTTCCAGTGCCAGTTTTTGGTGGCGACGGTACAACAAAGGATGGACGTCAGCACCATCGTACCCGTTACCGCGATACCGTAAGCTGCTGCCAGGTTGCTGGAGTGCTCGAAACTCACAATCACAATCACCACGGAGATATAAAGGAGCCAGTTAATTGCTGGCACATAAATCTGCCCGGATTCCATTTCCGAGGTGTGGATGATGCGCATTGGCGACAGGTAACCCAGGCGCACAGCCTGGCGAGTCAACGAGAACACGCCGGATATAACCGCCTGAGAAGCGATAACCGTTGCCAGTGTTGCCAGAATCATCAGCGGGATCAGCGCCCAGTCAGGAGCTAACAAGAAGAATGGGTTCTTTATAGCTTCCGGGGTTTTGAGCAGCAGTGCGCCCTGGCCGAAATAGTTAAGCACCAGTGACGGCAATACCACCGAGAACCACGCAATACGAATCGGCAACTTACCAAAGTGGCCCATATCCGCATACAACGCTTCAACCCCGGTAATAGAAAGCACTACAGCGCCGAGAGCAAAGAATGAAACTGTTTTGTATTCGATGAAGAAGTGCACCGCCCACGCAGGATTCAGCGCATGAAGCACTTCCGGGTTGTCGATAATACTGCGCGCACCTAACACTGCCAGAACCAGGAACCATAGCATCATGACAGGAGCAAACAGTTTACCCACCAGCCCAGTACCGTGTTTCTGAATCATAAACAGCAGAGTCAGTACTGCTATCGACAACGGAACGATATAGGCGTCAAGCTGCGGCGCGGCTATCTCAAGCCCTTCGATGGCCGACATAACCGATATTGCCGGGGTGATGACTACCTCGCCATAGAAGAAGCTGCCGCCGATCAATCCCATGATCACCAGCACCGACGTCATTCTTGCCGAAGTATTACGCCCAGCCAAAGACATTAGCGTCAAAATACCGCCTTCACCGGCGTTATCAGCACGCATGACAAAAGTGAGATATTTAACAGAGACGACTAAGATCAATAACCAGAAAATTAAAGATAAAAAGCCAAATACGGCGTCACGTTCTACGCCAAACCCAAATTGACCAGACAGACATTCACGAAGGGTATAAAGCGGGCTAGTACCGATATCACCGTATACCACCCCAATTGCAGCCAGCGTTATCGCAGGCAATGATTGTTTATTATCAGCGCTCATAGACTAATCTTTTGTTGGAATCCTGAAAGCGTGTGCTTAGTCCCTTGGCCCACAAAAAGGCGCACAGTATGCACGATAATGAAGTAAATCGTACCCCTAAATACAACAGGCTTAACTTATGTCAGGGAAAAAAGAGCCGTTCATCAATCCATTAACGATAATATAGATGAACGATATACTCGCTGTACCCAATGAGTTTTATACCGCGTAAGGATGCAATGCTAATTATGGCTCAATCACATTTATTGGCTGAAAGAATTTCACGGCTTAGCCAGGCACTGGAAAAAGGATTGTTTGAACGCCAACACGCGGTGCGTCTTTGCCTGCTGGCAGCGCTAAGCGGAGAAAGTGTTTTCTTGCTTGGCCCTCCAGGTATAGCCAAGAGTTTGATTGCCCGCCGACTGAAGTTTGCATTCCAGCATGCGCGCGCTTTTGAATACCTGATGACGCGTTTCTCGACCCCAGAAGAGGTGTTTGGTCCGCTTTCCATTCAGGCTTTAAAAGATGAAGGCCGCTATGAACGTCTGACTGCGGGCTATTTGCCAGAAGCTGAAATCGTCTTTCTCGATGAAATCTGGAAGGCAGGCCCAGCAATTCTGAATACTCTGCTGACCGCAATAAATGAACGCCGTTTCCGTAATGGGGCAAGTGAAGAAAAAATCCCAATGCGTTTGCTGGTGGCCGCCTCCAATGAACTCCCGGAAGCAGACAGCAGCCTGGAAGCCTTATACGACCGTATGCTGATTCGCCTGTGGCTCGACAAAGTGCAGGATAAAGGCAATTTCCGCTCAATGCTGGTCAGCCAACATGATGAGAACGACAACCCGGTTCCCGAAAGCCTGCAAGTCACTGACGATGAGTATTTCCAGTGGCAGAAAGATATTGGCACGGTTTCGTTACCGGATAATGTATTTGAGCTGATCTTCACTTTGCGCCAGCAGCTAGAGAATGTGTCGGGAGCACCTTATGTATCAGACCGCCGCTGGAAGAAAGCCATTCGTCTGCTGCAAGCCAGCGCCTTCTTTAATGGCCGAAATTCCGTCGCGCCAATTGATTTAATCCTGCTGAAAGATTGCCTGTGGCACGACACCGCAGCGATGAATTTGATGCAACAACAGCTGGAAATATTGATGACAGGGCACGCGTGGCAACAACATGCCATGCTCAGTAAATTAGCAGCCATCGTGCAGCGCCGGATTCAGTTACAACAGCAGCATAGCGACCGCGAAGCCATCACGGTGGCCAAACAGGGCGGCATGTTTGCCCGTCGCCCTCAGTATCAGTTGCCTGACAATCTGATGGGCGAAACGCTGACATTGCTGCTCCAGCAACCGCTAAAACTGCATGATATCGAAGTTCTCCATGTATCCATTCCCCGTGAAGCCTGCGCTCAATGGCTAATAAAAGGTGGCGAATTACGCGGTAAACTCAACGGTATTGGTTTTGCCCAGGTTCTGAATATGGAAGTCGACAGCAGCCAGCATCTGGTTTTGCGCGATATCAGTTTGCAAGGCACGCGGCTGATGATGCCGGGCAAACAGCAGGAAGGCATGCCAGAGGAGATCAAGCAGCAATTTGACTCTCTCGAAGAGACTCTCCACCAGCAACATGAACGATTTAACGATCAGCAAAAATGCCTGTTTATCCACAACGATTGGCTTGGAAAGATCGAAGCCAGTCTGCAAGATGTGGCCGAACAGATTAAACAGGCGCGGCATTAATGCTCAGCGTTGAGGCTCTTGATGTCATCCTCGCGATTAGCGAGGGTGAATTAATAGAAGGAGTGATTATCGCGCTGCTGGCAGCCCCGCAGCTGGCTATATTCTTTGAGAAATTCCCGCGCATGAAAAAGGCGGTGACCAAAGACATCCCCCGTTGGCGCGAATTGCTGAAAGCCCGCTTGCATGACACCAACATCCCTCAAGAATTAGCCCGGGAAGTGCAGTGTTATCAGGAAAGCCAGTTGCTTACCACCAGCCAGCTTTCTGCAAAACTGTCGGAAATTTTACAGTTACTGAAAAGCGTCGATTCACCCTTTTTTGAGCAAGCCCAGAAGCTGGTGGCCGAAACACCTCGACTGACACCCGCCCAACAAACGCTGTTTCTGCAACGCTGGCGTCTGAGTCTGGTGGTTCAGACCACATCACTTAACCAACAATTACTGGAAGACGAGCGTGACCTGTTGCTCGCTGAAGTGCAGCAGCGTCTGGCATTAAGCGGCCAGCTAGAACCAGTTTTAGTCGATAGCGATAACGCCGCAGGGCGTCTGTGGGATATGAGTGCCGGTTCGCTTAAACGTGGGGATTATCAGCTCATCGTTCAGTACGGTGATTTTCTTGCCAGCCAGCCTGAATTGCTCAAACTGGCCGAACAGCTTGGTCGCTCTAAAGAAGCAAAAGCGGTGCCGAGAAAAGATGCTCCAACCGAAACCTGGCGCATGTTGGTGCGTGAGCCCGCAACGGTGCCAGAACAGGTTGACGGGCTTCAGCGTAGCGATGACATTTTGCGGTTATTACCCCCAGAGTTGGCAACACTTGGCATTAGTGAGCTGGAATTTGAGTTCTATCGTCGGCTGGTGGAAAAGCAGTTGCTGACTTATCGGTTACATGGTGATTCCTGGCGCGAGAAAGTTGTCGAGCGCCCTGTCGTTCACCAGAATTTTGACGAGCAGCCACGCGGGCCTTTCATTGTTTGCGTGGATACTTCAGGTTCAATGGGTGGTTTTAACGAACAATGTGCCAAAGCGTTTTGCCTCGCACTGATGCGCGTGGCGCTGGCCGATAACCGTCGCTGTTTCATCATGCTGTTTTCCAGTGAAGTGGTGCGCTACGAGGTGTGTGGTGCAGATGGTATTGAGCAAGCGATCCGTTTTCTGAGCCAGCGTTTTCGCGGTGGTACCGATCTCGCCAGTTGCTTTAGGGCAATCGCAGAAAAAATGCAGGGAAGTGAATGGTTTGATGCCGATGCGGTTGTGATTTCTGACTTTATTGCTCAACGCTTGCCAGATGATGTCGTCACACAAGTGAAGGATCTGCAGCGTAAACATTTACATCGTTTTCATGCAGTCGCGATGTCGGGGCATGGTAAGCCCGGCATCATGCGCATATTCGATCATATCTGGCGCTTCGATACCGGGATGCGTAGCCGCCTGCTGCGTCGCTGGCGGCGTTAATTCTTACAACAGTGATGCTACCTTCGAATGGACTTCAGCAGGCCACACGCCGCACTGTACCTGACCAATGTGCGGCTGTTGCAGCATCAGCATCACCAGGCGAGACTGGCCAATACCACCACCAATAGTTTGCGGCATTTCACCTTTGAGCAGTGACTGGTGCCACTCAAGTTGCAGACGATCGTCATCACCCGTTACGGCCAACTGGCGTTTTAAAGTTTCAGCGTCGACTCGAATCCCCATAGACGAGAGCTCAAACGCATCTTCGAGGATCGGGTTCCACACCATAATGTCACCGTTCAACCCTTTGAAATCGCCCTGACAGGCGGTTGACCAGTCATCGTAATCCGGTGCACGAACATCATGGCGTTTTCCATCTGCCAGTTTGCCACCAATACCAATCAGGAACACCGCGCCCAGCTCTTTGGCAATCGCACGCTCACGCCCTTTTGCATCAAGGTCGGGGAAACGCTGTTGTAGCTCTTCGCTATGAACAAAGTGGATTTGTTCAGGCAGGAAAGGCGTCAAACCGTATTGCTCGCTCACTGCGGCTTCCGTGGCTTTCATTGCCGCCCAGATGCTTTCTACAGTTTGCTTGAGCGTACCGAGATGACGTTCTCCTTCACCCATAACTCGTTCCCAATCCCACTGATCAACGTACACAGAGTGAATAGGGGTCAAACGGTCTTCATCGGGGCGAAGAGCTTTCATGTGCGTGTAAAGCCCTTCGCCCGCGCTGAAGTCGTGCTGGCCGAGTGTTTTTCTTTTCCATTTAGCCAGCGAATGCACCACTTCAAACTGCGCGTCAGGCAAGGTTTTCACCTTCACCTGCACCGCCTTTTCACAACCAGACAGATTGTCTTGTGTACCATCACCCACGCGGCTGAGAATCGGAGCCTGGACTTCCATCAGACCAAGCTTTTCTTCCAGTTGACGAGAGAAGTGGGACTTAACAAAACTAATCTGGCGTTGTTTAGCGATGTAGGCAGTTTTCATGGTTTTCTCTTTATTGTGTTGTTTTACTGACGATGATTAAGCAACAAACTCGGCATAACATTCAATAATCAACAATAAAAAAGCCTTACTGGTTTTCAATCGACTAATTTAAGGCTATAAAATCTGAACTATCGTTACTAATCATAGGAAAAAGTGATGGATAATTATCAGATCGACAATCTCGATCGCGGCATCCTCGACGCTTTAATGGCAAATGCGCGTACCGCTTACGCAGAACTGGCTAAACAGTTCGGTGTTAGCCCTGGCACTATTCACGTGCGCGTAGAGAAGATGAAACAGGCGGGAATTATTACCGGCGCACGCATCGATATCAGTCCCAAGCAGTTGGGATACGACGTTTGCTGCTTTATCGGCATCATTTTAAAGAGTGCGAAGGACTACCCTTCGGCACTGGCAAAACTGGAAAGCCTCGAAGAAGTCACCGAGGCGTATTACACCACCGGACACTACAGCATCTTTATTAAGGTGATGTGTCGATCTATCGATGCGCTGCAACAGGTACTTATCAACAAGATCCAAACAATTGATGAAATTCAGTCCACCGAGACACTGATCTCCCTCCAGAACCCGATCATGCGCACTATCAAGCCATAGCCGCTATTTTTAATACCCATATTATCCACAGGTAGATCGCAGGCCTTACACAGCGTACAATGCCCATCGTTTCGAAAAGGTGGGATCGCAATGACAGAAGTTACTCTGATTAGCGGCAGTACCCTGGGCAGTGCTGAATATGTGGCTGAACATTTAGCGCAGAAGCTAGATGAGGCGGGTTTTACGACCCAAACGCTGCATGGGCCACTGTTTGAAGATCTACAAACCAGTGGGATATGGCTGATTGTCTCTTCTACTCATGGAGCAGGTGATCTTCCTGACAATCTGCAACCGTTGTTCGATGCTATAAATGAAGAACGTCCGGATCTGAGTTCTCTTCATTATGGTGCAATCGGAATTGGTAGTCGTGAATACGACACTTTTTGCGGCGCAATTGAAAAATTGGACACCCTTCTGACGGAGTGCGGAGCTAAAAGAGTGGGCTCTTTACTCAAAGTGAACATCCTTGATCACGATATTCCGGAGGATCCGGCAGAGATTTGGGTCGGATCATGGAAGAATTTACTCCTGGATTTGTAAAGATCTAACTTTTATCTGTGTATAAGTATGCTTAAAACCTTGGGTTAAGCAGTAGTTATCCCAATAACAACTCCTGTTCACTTTTTGAGTTGTGCATAACTAGTGATTTTGATCCCAGCTTATACGTTCTGGGATCACCGATCATTCACAGCTAATGATCCTTCTTAATCACTTGATCTCTTTAGCATAAAAACGGTTATCCACAGAACATGCCGATCCTAATAAGAGATCATAATAAAGAGATCTTTAAATAAAAAAGATCTTCTTTTAATTACCTACGATCCCAATACTTTCTCGAAAGGCTAAAGTTAAGTAGAATCGCCAACCTCGGGAATCAGTCATCCCCCCATTTGCAAAACCGTGAGGCAGTACCATGTTTTATCCAGATCCTTTTGACGTCATCATCATTGGCGGGGGTCATGCAGGCACTGAGGCTGCAATGGCCGCTGCACGGATGGGCCAACAAACCCTTCTTTTGACTCACAATATCGACACTCTGGGACAGATGTCTTGTAACCCAGCAATCGGTGGTATTGGCAAGGGACATCTGGTTAAAGAAGTGGATGCTTTAGGCGGTTTGATGGCAAAAGCTATCGACCATGCCGGTATCCAGTTTAGGATACTAAACGCGAGTAAAGGCCCTGCAGTACGGGCTACTCGTGCTCAGGCAGACCGAGTGCTGTATCGCCAGGCGGTACGCACTGCACTGGAAAACCAGCCGAACCTGATGATCTTCCAACAAGCTGTTGAAGATCTGATTGTTGAGAACGATCGCGTTGTCGGTGCTGTCACCCAAATGGGTCTGAAGTTCCGCGCTAAATCCGTGGTACTGACTGTCGGTACGTTCCTGGACGGCAAAATTCATATCGGACTGGATAACTACAGCGGTGGCCGTGCAGGCGATCCGCCATCCATTTCGCTTTCACGTCGTCTGCGTGAACTGCCACTTCGTGTCAGTCGCCTGAAAACAGGCACACCACCACGTATCGACGCACGCACCATCGATTTCAGCGTACTTGCAAAGCAGCATGGCGATACCCCAATGCCGGTGTTCTCGTTCATGGGAAATGTGAACCAGCATCCTGCGCAAGTACCGTGTTACATCACGCATACGAACGAAAAAACGCATGACGTTATTCGTAATAACCTCGATCGCAGCCCGATGTATGCAGGTGTTATCGAAGGGATTGGCCCGCGTTACTGCCCGTCAATCGAAGACAAAGTGATGCGTTTTGCTGATCGCAATCAGCACCAAATCTTCCTTGAACCTGAAGGACTAACCAGCAACGAAATCTACCCGAACGGCATCTCCACCAGCCTGCCGTTTGACGTGCAGATGCAGATCGTCCGTTCGATGGAAGGCATGGAAAATGCGAAGATCGTGCGACCTGGCTATGCTATCGAATACGACTTCTTCGATCCTCGCGATCTGAAACCAACGCTGGAAAGTAAATACATTCAGGGTCTGTTCTTTGCTGGCCAAATCAACGGCACTACCGGTTACGAAGAAGCTGCGGCACAAGGCTTATTGGCTGGTTTGAACGCAGCACGCTTCTCTGCAGAGAAAGAGGGTTGGGCACCAGCTCGCTCACAGGCATACCTCGGCGTACTGGTAGACGATCTTTGCACCCTCGGCACGAAAGAACCGTACCGCATGTTTACCTCACGTGCTGAATACCGCCTGATGCTGCGTGAAGATAACGCCGATCTGCGTTTAACCGCTGTTGGCCGTGAAATGGGTCTGGTGGATGACGAACGTTGGGCACGCTTTAACGAAAAGCTGGAAAGCATTGAGCTTGAGCGTCAGCGTCTGAAAGACATCTGGCTGCATCCTCACTCTGAAAGTGTTGAAGAAGTGAACGCCAAGCTAAGTGCTCCACTATCGCGTGAAGCAAATGGCGAAGATCTGCTGCGTCGTCCAGAAATGACCTATGCTGAGATGATGCAACTGTCAGTATTTGCACCGGGTCTTCAAGATCCACAGTCTGCTGAACAGGTAGAAATTCAGGTCAAATACGAAGGCTACATCGTGCGTCAGCAAGAAGAGATTGAAAAACAACAACGTAACGAAAATACGTTGCTTCCTGCAACGCTGGATTACCGGCAGGTGAGTGGTCTTTCTAACGAAGTGATCGCTAAGCTTAACGATCACAAACCAGTCTCAATAGGCCAGGCATCACGCATTTCAGGGGTAACCCCGGCGGCGATCTCCATTTTGCTTGTCTGGCTAAAAAAACAAGGCCTGCTACGCCGTAGCGCCTGATTTATAAATTTTCAGGGCCAGGAATTCCTGGCCCGTTTTTTTGATGGGTATTGACCACAGTGCTTAACAAACTGAATCGCCTGCTGGAAAGCGCAGGCATTACGCTGCCAGAAAACCAGAAACAACAGCTGGTGGGTTATGTTGAACTGCTCCACAAGTGGAACAAAGCGTATAACCTAACCTCTGTTCGTCTTCCTGAAGACATGTTGGTACGCCATATTCTGGATAGTATCGTTGTAGAGCCGTACTTGCAGGGCTCACGTTTTATCGATGTGGGAACAGGTCCTGGTTTACCAGGGATCCCGCTGGCCATTGTGCGCCCGGACTCGCATTTTACGCTGCTCGACAGCCTCGGTAAGCGCGTACGCTTCCTGCGGCAGGTCCAGCATGAGCTTCACCTTGATAACATCACGCCAGTACAAAGCCGTGTAGAAGAGTTCCCGGCCGAGCCACCTTTTGATGGGGTTATCAGCCGTGCTTTTGCCTCAATGACTGACATGGTGACCTGGTGTAAACATCTGCCTGCTGAGCATGGTCGCTTCTATGCTCTCAAAGGATTGCGCCCGGATGATGAAATTGCAGCCTTACCCGCAAGCTTCACGGTTGAAGAAGTGATTCGTTTGCAGGTGCCAGAGCTTGATGGTGAACGTCATCTGGTGATGATTAAGCCAAACAAAAATTAATATTTATCAAAAAAAGGCGAAAAAGGATTGTTTCTTTTTGGTTAAAAAATCAAGAGAAAAGGCCTGAAATCTCTGGTTACATTTAACGTGAGTTTAACTTTTCTCTATCACTTTTTTAACGCGAAATGCAGAGTTAGGTTTAAAAGTAGTTAAGCATGAAAATATAACCCTGCTAAATATTACGTAAGTATCAAACGCGGATAATTGTTAAAATATAAATAAAAATGTCAATGAAATGTTTTAATGATGTTTCAGGCTATTTTAAATAGAGTAGACAGTAATCAGCTTATTTATCAGACATCTGTGTTTCGCACTTAATGAGACAGACAAATGCATAATGGCTGTGACATGTTTGATTTGTGATCTTGTGCACGCTTTATTAGGCGACTATTTCGGTTGTTTGCCCTTTTAGGGAAAATAACCAGTATTTAGAAAAAGTTGAAAAATAACTGCGTTGGAAAATATTTAAACATTTGTTCACCTTTTTGCTACTTATTGTTTGAAATCACGGGGCCGCACCGTATAATTTGCTCGCTTTTTGAGGCTTGACTCAAAGACGTAAAGGCAGTTTTATACCAGCGCGACATACCCCGAAGGGAGCAGGAGTTAGGATACGCCATGTCTGTGTCGCTATTGAGTAGAAACGTTGCTCGTAAGCTTCTGTTCCTTCAGCTTCTTGCAGTGATAGCAATTGGATTGCTGTTTTGCCTCAAAGACCCCGCGTGGGGTGCTTCTGCTTTTGGCGGAGGCCTGGCAGCCTGGTTGCCAAATGCTGTATTTATGAATTTTGCCTGGCGTCACCAGGTGCATACACCGTCAAAGGGCCGTTTGGCCTGGACCTTCGCTATCGGCGAAGTATTAAAGGTGATAGCGAGCTTTACCATACTGGTGGTGGCGTTAGCTGGTTTTAAGGCGGTCTTGTTGCCGCTTATTGTGACGTGGGTTTCGGTGCTGGTTGTGCAGATACTCGCACCAGCTGTAATTAACAACAAAGGGTAAGAGGCATCATGTCTGCAGGAGAAATCTCTACACCGCAGGAGTATATAGGCCACCATCTGAATAACCTTCAGTTGGACCTGCGTACTTTCTCGCTGGTTGATCCGTATCACCCCCCAGCTACCTTCTGGACACTCAATATTGACTCCATGTTCTTCTCCGTGGTTCTGGGTTTCTTGTTCCTGGTGTTATTCCGCAAAGTAGCAAAAAATGCTACTAGTGGTGTCCCAGGGAAATTCCAGACAGCAGTTGAGTTGGTCATCGGTTTTGTTAATAGCAGTGTCAAAGACATGTACCATGGCAAGAGTAAGGTCATTGCACCGCTTGCTCTGACGGTCTTTGTCTGGGTATTCCTGATGAACCTGATGGACCTGCTGCCAATCGATTTCCTGCCGTTCATCGGCGAGCATATCTTTGGCCTGCCAGCCCTGCGTGTGGTGCCGTCTGCGGACGTGAACATCACCCTGTCTATGGCGCTTGGCGTGTTTATCCTGATTCTTTTCTACAGCATCAAAATGAAAGGCATTGGCGGCTTCACGAAAGAGCTGACGCTGCAGCCGTTCAATCACTGGGCATTTATACCGTTCAACTTAATCCTTGAAGGTGTGAGCCTGCTTTCCAAACCTATTTCTCTTGGTCTGCGACTGTTCGGCAACATGTATGCCGGTGAATTGATTTTCATTCTGATTGCTGGTCTGTTGCCGTGGTGGTCACAGTGGATTCTGAGTGTGCCTTGGGCCATTTTCCACATCCTGATCATTACGCTGCAAGCCTTCATTTTCATGGTTCTGACGATCGTCTATCTGTCGATGGCATCTGAAGAGCATTGATTTTACTTACCACTACTGCGTTTTAACTGAAACAAACTGGAGACTGTCATGGAAAACCTGAATATGGATCTGCTGTACATGGCTGCCGCAATTATGATGGGCCTTGCGGCAATCGGTGCGGCGATCGGTATCGGCATCCTCGGTGGAAAATTCCTGGAAGGCGCAGCGCGTCAACCTGATTTGATTCCTCTGCTGCGTACTCAGTTCTTTATCGTTATGGGTCTGGTGGATGCTATCCCGATGATCGCTGTTGGTCTGGGTCTGTACGTGATGTTCGCCGTCGCGTAGTAAGCATTGCTTAATACACCAAGCAATATCAGAACGTTAACTAACAAAGAGGCATTGTGCTGTGAATCTTAACGCAACAATCCTCGGCCAGGCCATCGCGTTTGTCCTGTTTGTTCTGTTCTGCATGAAGTACGTATGGCCGCCAATCATGGCTGCCATCGAGAAGCGTCAACAAGAAATTGCTGACGGTCTCTCTTCTGCAGAACGTGCCAAAAAGGACCTTGACCTTGCACAGGCCAACGCGACCGACCAGCTGAAAAAAGCCAAAGGTGAAGCTCAGGTGATTATTGAGCAGGCGAACAAACGCCGTGCTCAGATCCTTGAAGAAGCTAAAACCGAGGCAGAGCAGGAACGTGACAAAATCGTTGCACAGGCTCAGGCAGAAATCGACGCAGAGCGTAAACGCGCTCGTGAAGAACTGCGTAAGCAAGTGGCTCTGCTGGCTATCGCCGGTGCCGAGAAGATCATTGAACGTTCCGTGGATGAAGCTGCTAACAGCGACATCGTTGATAAACTGGTCGCTGAACTGTAAGGAGGGAGGGGCTGATGTCTGAATTTGTAACTGTAGCTCGCCCCTACGCCAAAGCAGCTTTTGACTTTGCCGTCGAGCACCAAAGCGTTGATAACTGGCAGCATATGCTGGGTTTCGCCGCTGAGGTGTCTAAAAACGAACAAATAGCAGAGCTTCTTTCCGGCGCATTAGCTCCGGATACGCTCTCTGCGTCGTTTATCTCCATCTGTGGTGACCAGCTAGACGCCAATGGCCAGAACCTGATTAAGGTGATGGCTGAAAATGGGCGTCTGAAAGTTCTTCCTGATGTTCTTGAGCAATTCGTTCAACTGCGTGCAGCCCAAGAGGCTACCGTTGAAGTCGAAGTGACTTCTGCCAGCGCATTAAACGAAGACCAGCTTTCGAAAATCAGCGCCGCGATGGAAAAACGTCTGTCACGCAAAGTTAAGCTGAATTGCAAAATTGACAAGTCTGTAATGGCGGGTGTCATTATCCGCGCAGGTGATATGGTTATTGATGGTAGCGTACGCGGCCGTCTTGATCGCCTGACAGACGTCTTGCAGTCTTAAGGGGACTGGAGCATGCAACTGAATTCCACCGAAATCAGCGAACTGATCAAGCAGCGCATTGCTCAGTTCAGTGTTGTGAGCGAGGCTCACAACGAAGGTACAATCGTTTCTGTAAGTGACGGTATCATCCGCGTACACGGCCTGGCCGATGTAATGCAGGGTGAGATGATTTCCCTTCCGGGAAACCGTTACGCCATTGCACTGAACCTCGAGCGCGACTCTGTAGGTGCAGTAGTAATGGGTCCGTACGCTGACCTTGCCGAAGGCATGAAAGTTAAGTGTACTGGCCGTATTCTTGAAGTACCGGTAGGCCGTGGCCTGCTGGGTCGTGTGGTGAACACCCTGGGTGCACCTATCGATGGTAAAGGTCCGCTTGAGCATGACGGTTTTGCTGCCGTTGAAGCGATCGCACCTGGTGTAATCGAACGTCAATCCGTAGACCAACCTGTACAGACTGGTTATAAGTCCGTCGATGCCATGATCCCAATCGGTCGTGGTCAGCGTGAACTTATCATCGGTGACCGTCAGACAGGTAAAACTGCTCTGGCAATCGATGCCATCATCAACCAGCGTGATTCCGGCATCAAATGTATCTACGTTGCTATCGGCCAGAAAGCGTCCACTATCTCTAACGTGGTTCGTAAACTGGAAGAGCACGGCGCACTGGCTAACACTATCGTTGTTGTTGCAACTGCATCAGAATCTGCTGCACTGCAATACCTGGCACCGTACTCCGGTTGCGCGATGGGTGAATACTTCCGTGACCGCGGTGAAGATGCACTGATTATTTATGATGACCTGTCTAAACAGGCTGTTGCTTATCGTCAGATTTCCCTGCTGCTTCGTCGTCCACCAGGTCGTGAAGCTTACCCAGGCGACGTATTCTATCTCCACTCCCGTTTGCTGGAACGTGCTGCGCGTGTAAACGCTGAATACGTTGAAGCATTCACTAAGGGTGAAGTAACAGGCAAAACAGGTTCCCTGACTGCGCTTCCGATTATCGAAACGCAAGCGGGTGACGTTTCCGCGTTCGTTCCGACCAACGTAATTTCTATTACCGATGGTCAGATCTTCCTGGAATCAACACTGTTTAACGCCGGTATTCGTCCTGCGGTTAACCCGGGTATCTCCGTATCTCGTGTTGGTGGTGCTGCTCAGACCAAGATCATGAAAAAACTGTCCGGTGGTATCCGTACCGCTCTGGCACAGTATCGTGAACTGGCTGCGTTCTCTCAGTTTGCATCAGACCTTGACGATGCGACCCGTAAGCAGTTGAGCCATGGTCAGAAAGTGACCGAGCTCCTGAAACAGAAACAATATGCGCCGATGTCTGTTGCGCAGCAGTCTCTGGTTCTGTTCGCTGCTGAACGTGGTTACCTCGAAGATGTGGAACTGGCTAAAATCGGTAGCTTCGAAGCCGCTCTGCTGGCTTACGTTGACCGTGACCATGCTCCACTGATGCAAGAAATCAACCAATCTGGTGGCTATAACGACGAAATCGAAGGCAAGCTGAAAGGCATCCTCGATTCCTTCAAAGCAACTCAGTCCTGGTAAAGTCTGGCGGCTTGTCTTAGGGCAAGCCGCAAGGCATTGAGGAGAAGCTCATGGCCGGCGCAAAAGAGATACGTAGTAAGATCGCAAGCGTCCAGAACACGCAGAAGATCACCAAAGCAATGGAAATGGTCGCCGCGTCCAAAATGCGTAAAACGCAGGAACGCATGGCTGCCAGCCGTCCTTACGCAGAAACTATGCGTAAAGTGATCGGCCACCTGGCTTTGGGTAATCTTGAATACAAACACCCTTACCTGGATGAACGCGAAGTCAAACGCGTGGGCTACCTGGTGGTGTCCACTGACCGTGGTCTGTGTGGTGGCTTGAACACTAACCTGTTCAAAAAGCTGCTGGCTGACATGAAAGAGTGGTCCGATAAAGGCGTTCAAAGCGAAATCGCAATGATCGGCTCTAAAGGCGTCTCTTTCTTCAACTCTGTAGGCGGCAATATTGTTGCTCAGGTGACTGGTATGGGTGATAACCCTTCCCTGTCCGAGTTGATTGGCCCGGTGAAAGTGATGTTGCAGGCCTACGATGAAGGCCGTCTGGACAAGCTGTATGTTGTCAGCAACAAATTTATTAACACAATGTCTCAGGTTCCTACCCTTACCCAACTGCTGCCGTTACCGCCAGCAGAAGACGGCGAGTTGAAGAAGAAATCCTGGGATTATCTGTATGAACCTGATCCTAAAGCGCTGCTGGACACCTTGTTGCGCCGTTATGTGGAATCTCAGGTTTATCAGGGCGTCGTAGAAAACCTGGCCAGCGAGCAGGCCGCACGTATGGTGGCGATGAAAGCCGCTACCGACAATGGCGGCAGCCTGATTAAAGAGCTGCAGTTGGTTTACAACAAAGCTCGTCAGGCCAGCATTACTCAGGAACTCACCGAAATCGTCGGTGGCGCTTCCGCGGTATAACCAGGTTTACGTATTTAGAGGATTCGAGATGGCTACTGGAAAGATTATCCAGGTAATCGGCGCCGTGGTGGACGTCGAGTTCCCTCAGGATGCCGTACCAAAAGTGTACGACGCTCTTGAGGTTACAAATGGTAAAGACCGTCTGGTGCTGGAAGTTCAGCAACAGTTAGGTGGTGGCGTAGTTCGTACTATCGCCATGGGTACTTCTGATGGTTTGCGTCGTGGTCTGGAAGTTTCTAACCTCGATCACCCAATTGAAGTGCCGGTAGGTAAAGCAACTCTGGGTCGTATCATGAACGTCCTGGGCGAGCCTATCGACATGAAAGGCGATATCGGCGAGGAAGAGCGTTGGGCTATTCACCGTTCTGCTCCAAGCTACGAAGAGCTGTCAAGCTCTCAGGATCTGCTGGAAACCGGCATCAAAGTAATGGACCTGATTTGCCCGTTCGCTAAGGGCGGTAAAGTTGGTCTGTTCGGTGGTGCGGGTGTTGGTAAAACTGTAAACATGATGGAGCTGATCCGTAACATCGCGATCGAGCACTCCGGTTACTCTGTGTTTGCAGGTGTGGGTGAGCGTACTCGTGAGGGTAACGACTTCTACCACGAAATGACCGACTCCAACGTTCTGGACAAAGTATCACTGGTTTATGGCCAGATGAACGAGCCACCAGGTAACCGTCTGCGCGTTGCGCTGACCGGTCTGACCATGGCTGAGAAGTTCCGTGACGAAGGTCGTGACGTTCTGCTGTTCGTTGATAACATTTACCGTTATACCCTGGCCGGTACAGAAGTATCTGCACTGCTGGGTCGTATGCCATCTGCGGTAGGTTACCAGCCAACTCTGGCAGAAGAGATGGGTGTTTTGCAGGAGCGTATTACCTCCACCAAAACTGGCTCAATCACTTCTGTTCAAGCGGTATACGTACCTGCGGATGACTTGACTGACCCATCTCCAGCAACCACCTTTGCTCACTTGGATGCAACCGTGGTACTGAGCCGTAACATCGCGTCTCTGGGTATCTACCCTGCGGTAGATCCACTGGATTCCACCAGCCGTCAGTTAGATCCACTGGTTGTTGGCCAGGAACACTACGACACCGCGCGTGGCGTGCAGTCTATTCTGCAACGTTACCAGGAACTGAAAGACATCATCGCCATTCTTGGTATGGATGAACTTTCTGAAGAAGATAAATTGGTTGTAGCACGTGCGCGTAAGATTCAGCGCTTCCTGTCTCAGCCATTCTTCGTAGCAGAAGTCTTTACCGGTTCTCCGGGCAAGTTCGTATCGCTGAAAGATACTATCCGTGGCTTTAAAGGCATCATGGACGGCGAATATGACCATCTGCCAGAGCAGGCGTTCTACATGGTTGGTACTATCGACGAAGCCGTTGAGAAAGCTAAAAAACTTTAACGCCTTAATCGGAGGGTGACATGGCAATGACTTATCACCTGGACGTCGTCAGCGCGGAGAGCCAAATGTTCTCCGGTCTGGTTGAGAAGATCCAGGTAACGGGTAGCGAAGGTGAGCTGGGGATTTATCCTGGCCACGCCCCGCTGCTCACCGCCATTAAGCCTGGTATGATCCGCATCGTTAAACAGCACGGACATGAAGAGTATATCTACTTGTCTGGTGGTGTGATGGAAGTGCAGCCTGGCACGGTAACCGTGCTGGCCGATACCGCAATTCGCGGTCAGGACCTCGACGAAGCTCGAGCCCTGGAAGCGAAGCGTAAAGCGGAAGAGCGCATCCATAGTTCCCACGGTGATGTGGACTACGCTCAGGCTTCTGCTGAACTGGCTAAGGCGATCGCGAAACTTCGCGTTATCGAGTTGACCAGAAAAGCGATGTAACTACCTGCTTGAAAAGACAAATGCCAGCCAGGTTTCCCTGACTGGCATTTTTTTCGTCTGAACCTTTTACTGCTTCGTTAAAAACTCACCTGTTTTGAACGAACCATCAGCATTGCGTTGCAACGGGACTGGCAGCGTCAAAGACTGATAATCTTTTATGCTCAGTTGCTTACCTTCGCTGTTTTCTGTTTTACCATCCCGAATGAAATAGTTGCTGTTATCTACATTTCCGGTGATAGCGTCATCATATTTCCCCTCAACGCTACGCAATGAAATGTTATCGGTGAATTTACCCTGAGTTTCTGCGCGCCCATAAGGGCTTGGGCGGAAGATGTAGTTAAAGCGTTGGTTATCCACTGCGACGTTGTTCGCCACCACCAGTGCACCAGGGTTGAAGTTATCGGTAAAGCCATCGAGGTGGTTACCAATCGCAATGCTGTTATGGATTTCATGCGCGACAGGCTGCCCTTCCCCGCCCAATTTGAAACCGTTGCTGGTGTTGTTGCGGGCAATAGAGTTCTCGATCACCACAACGCCATTGGCACCATCTTCAATCTTGTTGAACAGGTCATAGCCATCATCAATATTGTCGTGCGCATAGCATCCTTCAAGACGGTTGCCATCACCCACACGCATCTTCACCGCAAAGCCATCAGCATTGATTTTGCCTGGGTCTTCATTACTGAAGGATTCAGCGTTAACAACCTTGTTGTAGCTTGCCCACAACGGGCGGCCTACATCAGAAGGAGATGAAATCTGGATGCCTGTGTCGTCATTTTTATAGGCGACTACACTTTCGATAAGGTTATGACTGCCCTGAACTCGCAAGCTCTTATCGGTAACTTCAATGCCTTTGACATGCCAGTAGTTGCCATCCAAAGCCAGGCCGCGAATCACGACTTTACCATCGGCCTCGAGGGTTTTCAGTTTGCCTTTTAAGCCACTGTCCGCTGTCGAAATGGTAGTAAGTGGGTACTCACCGCTGCTTAAGATGAGTTTTCCACCAGGAGAGACGAGAGAGATGGCACTGGCCAAATCAAGCGGTGCAGATTTAGAACCATTGTTACTTGATGCACCATCTGGCGCTACGTAAAGCGTATTACCCTCCATGTTTTTGACTTGCTCAACCATGAAGTTTTGGGTGACAGGGGTTTTGTCTTTACCGCTGGTCGGGGTAAACGTCACGGTGAAACGTGCTTGCTCTTTAAGTGTGGTTGGCAGAGTGAACATCTCTCCGGCCTTGGCCACTTTTTCCTGACCGATCACAACTTCATCCTGACGTACGGTGAAGTTGCCGTCATAGTTAGCGCGAGCCTGTACCACGTACTCGCTGGTGGTGCTTTTTGCTGGAGAGGCAATTTGCATCACAACAGGCCATGCTTTCGGCACGAAAGGTGTGGAAGCAACAGTATTTGCCGCGCTGGTTTCTAATGACGCATCACTGACGGTGATTTTTGCATTACGTGAAGCAAAGAAACCAACGTAGTACTGGCTTTTGTCCTGTACGGTGATGATATCAGCGCGTTTAACATTTTCAGAAACCCATGCATCGCTTCCGGCTGGAGCCCATGAAGTGACAAAACCCTCGTTGGTTCGCTCGAGCTTCATGCGGAAAGTCGGTGCTTTGCTCAGATCAATGGCTTCCTGATAGCTTTTACGAGAAATAGTTGAGCCGGTATTTCCCCATGGCTGAGTAATACCATCACGCGCAATGGCCTGCATTTTCACGCGTGATGCGTCCTTTTTATCCTGCGTCATGATGGCATTCATCACCATATTGGAAGCCGCAGGGAACTCTTCGTAGCCTTCCTTCAGCGGCTCCTGGCGCGGATTGCCTAATACATCCCTTACCAGCATCCCGGCACCTTCCTGCGCGGCCGGTTTCGCACCATTTTCAGGGCCAAACTGATCGACAGTGACTGTTGCCTGTAAGACAAAATTCTCACTGGCGGGTAATGCGGTATAGAAGAACGTTAATCCATCGTGAGAGTTAGCGATTTTACCGCCACGGCTTTCGATGGTGATGGGTTTCGAAAGGTCGACGGAATCCGCTGTTGCCAGCTTTTTACCATCGATCGTTACGTTGTTCACACCCACTTTTTCAGGTAAGACGTTAGATGAAAAGTTAACATCTGTTGATTGCCCGAAAGCAATCGCGTGCCAGATGGGTTGTTGCTCTGCGGTTGCTGGCAGGGATAAAGCCGCGCCGCAAAGCGTAAGAGCCAGAGGTATTTTTGACGCCATTATTATTCTCCTTATAAATGTCCAAGCCATTATCTATAAAAATGAAACGTTGTTTCTTTTATGCTTGTCACAAAGGGTGATTTTTAAAACACTAACATTTCAAATATGTGGAGTAGCTTTGTTTCCGGCCGAAAAGAAGTCTTAATCCACAGAGATCTATGGCTTTTGTTATTTCAGAAGTACTTTTTACGAGCTTATCCACCTACAATTGAGCACATGAGCAACTCAAAAGCGCATCAAGAGCCTGTTTTTTAGGCATCGCGTTTTTTGTTGCAAAATATGTAGAATTTTCAACGTGAAATCGTTTTACTTCCCTCTCAAATTAAAGTCAGGACGCGTATGTCAAACAATGCGATGAGCGTGGTTATCCTAGCCGCAGGCAAAGGAACCCGCATGTATTCAGACCTCCCGAAGGTATTACATACTCTTGCTGGGAAACCGATGGTTCAACATGTTATTGATGCGGCTAATAATTTAGGCGCGCAGCGTGTACATCTGGTTTACGGCCATGGCGGCGATCTACTCAAAAATACACTCAGTGATAGCTCTCTTAATTGGGTATTGCAGGCTGAACAGCTTGGTACCGGCCACGCCATGCAGCAGGCCGCACCTTTCTTTGCTGACGACGAAGACATTCTGATGCTTTACGGCGATGTGCCGCTTATTTCCGTCGAATCTCTACAGCGCCTGCGTGATGCCAAACCACAGGGCGGCATTGGTTTGCTGACGGTAAAACTCGACGATCCAACCGGTTATGGCCGTATCGCTCGTGAGAATGGCAAGGTCGTTGGTATTGTTGAGCATAAAGACGCGACTGAAGAACAACGCAAAATTGACGAAATCAACACCGGGATTCTGGTGGCGAATGGCGCGGATCTGAAACGCTGGCTAGCGAAGCTCGATAACAACAATGCTCAGGGTGAGTTCTATATCACTGACATTATCGCGCTGGCTCACCACGAAGGTCATGAAATCACCGCCGTTCACCCGGACCGTTTAAGTGAAGTGGAAGGCGTGAACAACCGTCTGCAACTGTCACGTCTTGAGCGCGTCTACCAAAGTGAGCAAGCTGAGAAACTACTGCTGGCAGGTGTGATGCTGCGCGATCCGGCGCGTTTCGACCTGCGGGGTGAACTGACGCACGGGCGTGATGTAGAAATTGATACTAATGTCATTATTGAAGGTTCGGTGACCCTGGGTCATCGCGTCAAAATTGGCACCGGCTGCGTTATCAAAAACAGCGTGATTGGCGATGATTGTGAAATCAGTCCATACACCGTTGTAGATGATTCGACCCTTGCGGCAGCTTGCACCATTGGGCCATTCACTCGTTTGCGCCCTGGTGCGGAACTGGCGGAAGGCGCACACGTTGGCAACTTCGTGGAAATGAAGAAAGCGCGCCTGGGCAAAGGCTCAAAAGCTGGGCATCTGAGTTACCTGGGTGATGCTGAAATTGGCGACAACGTGAATATTGGCGCTGGCACCATCACCTGTAATTACGACGGCGCGAACAAATTCAAAACTATCATCGGCGATGATGTTTTTGTCGGTTCTGATAGCCAACTGGTGGCACCGGTCACCGTTGCACGCGGTGCGACGATTGGCGCAGGCACGACGGTCACACGTAATGTTGGTGAAGATGAACTGGTTATTAGTCGCGTAAAGCAGACTCATATCCAGGGTTGGCAGCGTCCGGTTAAGAAAAAATAATTTTTAACCCTCTCCCAAGGGAGAGGGTTGGAGTGAAGGTTGTTCTCGAAAATAACCCGCTCCGTAGCAGTACTAAAACTATAACCCCACTCTCTACAAGGCTCGGGGCCCCGGAATACGGGATATTTACCCAAAGAATTTCGTGCGGCAGAAAGGTGGCAAACTTGAGAAACCCAGGGAGCTTACATCAGTAAGTGACTTGGTTGAGCAAGTGCAGCCAACGCATCTGCAGTGCGAAAGACAACGGGTAAAACAGGTCAGCGACAACACATGGCGTAATGCCATTATCAGGAATCTAATCTTATGTGTGGAATTGTTGGCGCGGTCGCGCAACGTGATATCGCTGAAATCCTTCTCGAAGGACTACGTCGTCTGGAATACCGTGGTTATGACTCTGCGGGCCTGGCTGTAGTAGACGAAAAAGGTCAAATGACCCGTCTGCGCCGTCTGGGTAAAGTGAACAAACTGGCCGAAGCTGCCGCAGAAACTGCGCTGCATGGCGGTACCGGTATTGCACACACTCGCTGGGCGACTCACGGCGAACCATCAGAAGTTAACGCTCACCCACATGTTTCCGAACATATTGTGGTGGTTCATAACGGCATTATCGAAAACTATGAACCGCTGCGCGAAGCCCTACAGGGTCGCGGTTACATCTTCGTTTCACAAACCGATACCGAAGTTATTGCTCACCTGGTTCACTGGGAACTGGAGCAAGGCGGTAGTCTGCGTGAAGCTGTGCTGCGTACCATCCCACAACTGCGTGGCGCTTACGGCACCGTTATCATGGACACCCGTAACCCAGACGTGCTGCTGGCAGCTCGTTCAGGTAGCCCGATGGTTATCGGCCTTGGCATGGGTGAAAACTTTATCGCATCCGACCAACTGGCATTGCTGCCGGTAACGCGTCGTTTCATCTTCCTTGAAGAAGGCGATATCGCGGAAGTGACTCGTCGCTCCGTAACCGTATTCGATACCAAAGGTGAGCAGGTTAAACGCCCGGATATCGAATCTAGTCTGCAATATGACGCGGGCGACAAAGGCATTTATCGCCACTACATGCAGAAAGAGATCTACGAACAGCCGAACGCGATTAAAAATACCCTGACTGGCCGCATTAGTCATGGCGCTATCGATCTTTCTGAGCTTGGCCCGCAAGCCAACGAAATGTTGTCTCAGGTTGAGCACATTCAAATTGTCGCGTGTGGCACTTCCTACAACTCGGGCATGGTTTCACGTTACTGGTTTGAATCACTGGCAGGCGTGCCGTGCGATGTCGAAATCGCTTCTGAGTTCCGTTACCGTAAATCAGCGGTGCGTCGTAACAGCCTGATGATCACCCTTTCCCAGTCTGGCGAAACGGCTGATACCCTTGCAGCGTTACGTTTGTCCAAAGAATTAGGTTATTTAGGTTCGCTGGCGATCTGTAACGTTCCAGGTTCTTCCCTGGTGCGTGAATCCGACCTCGCGCTGATGACCAACGCGGGCACTGAAATCGGCGTGGCATCCACCAAAGCGTTTACCACTCAGCTTACCGTTCTGCTGATGCTGGTGGCGAAACTGAGCCGCCTGAAAGGCGGGGATGCTGCGATTGAGCAAGACATCGTTCATGGCCTGCAGGCGCTGCCAAGCCGTATTGAGCAGATGCTGTCTCAGGACAAACGCATTGAAGCGCTGGCTGAAGATTTCTCAGACAAGCATCATGCGCTGTTCTTAGGCCGTGGCGATCAATACCCAATCGCAATGGAAGGCGCGCTGAAGCTTAAAGAAATCTCTTACATTCACGCTGAAGCGTATGCGGCAGGCGAGCTGAAACACGGCCCGCTGGCGCTGATTGATGCAGATATGCCGGTTATCGTTGTGGCTCCAAACAACGAGCTGCTTGAAAAGCTGAAATCGAATATCGAAGAAGTGCGCGCGCGTGGCGGCCACCTGTATGTATTTGCAGATAAAGATGCAGGCTTTGCCAGCAGCGACAACATGCACATCATTGAGATGCCGCATGTAGAAGAAGTTATTGCACCTATCTTCTACACCGTACCGTTGCAGTTGCTGTCTTATCACGTTGCGCTAATTAAAGGCACCGACGTTGACCAGCCACGTAACCTGGCAAAATCAGTTACGGTTGAGTAATTGCTCTGATCGGTAATACAAAATAAAAAAGGCCGGTTGCGCTAAGCACAACCGGCCTTTTTACTGCTAAATCAATTCTCTTCCTGCGTCACCAGTTTTGGTTCTTCAGGGGATTTCAGCAGAACCCACAAGACAATCGCCCCGATTACATCAAACACCGAAAGCACAGCGAACAGCGGGCTGAAACCAACCGTGTCGGCCAGAGCCCCCACAACCAGTGCAAACATGGTGCTGGCGGTCCAGGCTGCCATGCCGGTAAAACCGTTGGCGGTGGCAACTTCGTTTGAATCAAACATGTCGGAAGACAGTGTAATCAACGCACCAGACAGTGACTGGTGAGCGAAGCCACCAACGCATAGCAATGCAATTGCCACCATTGGGCTGCCAAACAAACCGACCATGCCTGGCAGAATCATCAGCGCGGCACCCATTGTGACCACTAGTTTGCGGGAAACAACAATATTCACGCCGAAGACTTTCTGGAACATACCCGGCAAATAACCACCAATAATGCAGCCAAAATCGGCGAACAGCATCGGGATCCAGGCAAACATAGCGATATCTTTGAGGTTAAAGCCGTAGGTGTGCACCATAAACAGTGGGATCCACGCGTTAAACGTCCCCCATGCAGGTTCAGCCAGGAAACGCGGCAGAGCGATACCCCAAAACTTGCGCTGTTTCAGCAGGTGGCCAATGCGAACCTTTTCAACCTTTGGCTTTTCTGGCTGGCCGCCAGTGATATACAGATATTCATCTTTCGATAGTGATTTGGTTTTTGACGGACGGTTATATGTGAAATACCAGCCAGCGGCCCACAGCACGCTGAAAACACCGACGATAATAAACGCCAGTCTCCAGTCCCTGATATAGATTGCCCATGCGACCAGTGGAGGGGCAATCACCGCGCCAATAGAGGAACCAACGTTGAAATAGCCGACGGCGACTGAACGTTCAGTATCCGGGAACCATTCAGTTACTGATTTCAAACCAGCAGGTATCATCGCACTTTCGGCGAAACCGCCGAGGCCACGGAACATTGCCAGGCCTTTCCAGCCAGTCGCGAATGACGCACCAATGCAGAACACGCCCCACATCAGGCCGAAAATGGTGTAACCCACTTTTGTACCCAATGTATCAAGCAGATAACCGGCAATAGGTTGTGCAATGGTGTAGCACGCCGAGAATGTCGCAATAATGTAAGAATATTGCTGGGTGGTAATGTGCAGATCGCTCTGTAATGTTGGCGCTGCGGCAGAAATAGTATTTCGGGTTAAATAGCAAAGAATGGTGCCTAATGTCACCAGTGACAGCATAAACCAGCGCTTGTGGCCTGTTTTGCGCATAATGAATCCCCGTTTTTCAAGCAATAAGTGGCCTGACCGCTGCAAGGCAGCAGGCAAATAAATAATTCAGAGGAGATAAAAATCAGCGGCGCTTCAGAAGACGTCGAGGATTCTGGTTTGGCCCATCCTGGACTTGTTTTTGTTATGCAGATCACACTATGCGTTGATAATGAACCTGTGTTTCACTTTTATTTGTGATTAATCTCAATTTTTTGTGGGTAATCTACCCCTAACGGGTAGCGTATGTGACGTGTGTCACATTTTTTTAAGTGATGGGTTAATGGTAATTATGCAAAATTTGAATAAAACGCATCGCAAAATGCCCACTGATTCACCCATACGAATTAATAAATACATTAGCGATTGCGGTATCTGCTCCCGCCGTGAGGCCGATCGTTACGTTGAGCAGGGCGAAGTGTTTATTAACGACAGCCAGGCTAGTTTTGGCGCTCAGGTATTTTCCGGTGATGTGGTGAAGGTAAACGGTCAGCTTATTGTGCCGCGTGATGACAACGATCTCGTGCTGATGGTTTTGAATAAGCCTGTGGGCATCATCACTACAATGGAAAAGAGTGTGCGCGATAACATCAGCGGTCTCATTCATAGCGACAAACGCGTTTCCCCTATCGGGCGTCTGGATAAAGATTCGCAGGGGCTCATTTTACTGACCAACCACGGTGATGTAGTTAATAAAATTCTGCGTGCCGGTAACAATCATGAAAAAGAGTATGTGGTCACCGTCGATAAGCCGATAACTGACGAGTTTATTATTGGAATGGGCGCGGGCGTTCCGATACTTGGCACGGTAACCAAACACTGTAATGTGACGAAAGAATCTGAGCTGATATTTCGTGTTATTTTGGTGCAAGGACTGAACCGCCAGATCCGCCGGATGTGTAAATATTTCGGTTATGAAGTGACCCGGCTTGAACGTGTCCGCATCATGAATATCCACCTGCAAGGCCTGGCATTAGGGGAATCACGCCATTTGAGCTGCGAGGAAAAACGCGAATTATTGAGACGGATTGAGGGCTCAGAATCTGCAATGTGACAGGCGTAACTTGGTTGCAAAATCGCCTGTCATAAAACTGTCATAATTCGTACATTTAACTGTCACTAAACTGTCCTATTTTCTATCCTGCATCCACTAAACAATGAATTACGTTAATACCCAAATAATTCGAGTTGCAGGAAGGCGGCAAAAGAACGAATCCCGATGAGCTTAGTGAACTAAGTGATTCGGGTGAGAGAGTGCAGCCAACGCATCTGCAATTTGAAGTATGAGGGGTATATCACCTCTGCAGGAGACACTATGAAAGCTATGCGTACCACTGTCGCAACTGTTGTCGCCGCGACCTTATCCCTGACTGCTTTTGGCGCAAACGCCGCTGCAAGCCTGACTGGTGCCGGTGCAACATTCCCTGCGCCGGTGTATGCCAAATGGGCAGATACCTACAATAAATCAACTGGTAACAAAGTAAATTACCAGGGTATCGGCTCCTCCGGTGGCGTTAAACAAATCATTGCTAACACTGTAGATTTCGGCGCATCTGATGCTCCGCTGTCTGACGATAAACTGCAACAAGAAGGGCTGTTTCAGTTCCCGACTGTTATCGGCGGTGTCGTTCTGGCAGTTAACCTGCCGGGCGTGAAATCTGGTGAGCTGGTGCTCGATGGTAAAACTCTGGGTGACATCTACCTGGGCAAAATCAAAAAATGGGATGACGAAGCAATAGCTAAACTCAACCCAGGCATGAAACTGCCACAGCAGAATATCGCAGTTGTGCGTCGTGCTGATGGTTCCGGTACTTCCTTCGTCTTCACCAGCTACCTGGCGAAAGTAAACGAAGAGTGGAAAACCAAAATCGGTGCGGGCTCAACGGTAAACTGGCCAACGGGTCTGGGCGGTAAAGGTAACGACGGTATCGCAGCCTTCGTTCAACGTCTGCCTGGTTCAATTGGCTATGTTGAATACGCTTACGCTAAGCAAAACAACCTCGCTTATACCAAACTGGTATCTGCTGATGGTAAACCAGTAGCGCCTTCTGAAGAGAACTTTGCCAATGCGGCGAAGGGTGCAGACTGGAGCAAATCATTTGCTCAGGATCTGACTAACCAGAAAGGTGACGCTGCGTGGCCAATCACGTCCACAACCTTCATCCTGGTTCACAAAGAGCAGAAAAACCCAGAGCAAGGTGCTGAAGTACTGAAGTTCTTCGACTGGGCTTATAAAGACGGTGCAAAACAGGCGAGTGACCTGGATTACGCCGCCCTGCCAGACGCTGTGGTTGAGCAGGTTCGTGCGGCATGGAAGACCAACGTGAAAGACAGCTCCGGTAAGGCGCTTTATTAATTAACGAAAAAGGCGGATGGCACTTATGCTTATCCGCCCTACAACTGATTTCATAGGTCGGATTAGTGTTAGCGACATCCGACATGTTGTAAGAAATATATTTAACTTAAAGAGTAAGCTATGGCGGTAAGTAAGCCGACGTTCAAGTCCCCTGGTAAACAAGGTGATGTCATTTTCAGTGCGCTGGTAAAACTGGCTGCGCTGATTGTGCTATTTCTGCTAGGCGGCATCATCATCTCCCTGATCATCTCCTCCTGGCCGAGTATTCAGAAGTTTGGCTTCTCGTTCTTATGGACCAAAGAGTGGGATGCTCCTAACGATATTTACGGTGCACTGGTTCCGATTTACGGCACGCTGGTGACTTCGTTTATTGCCCTGTTGATTGCTGTGCCTGTGAGTTTTGGTATTGCTCTGTTCCTTACGGAGCTGGCGCCAAACTGGCTGCGCCGCCCGCTGGGTATCGCCATCGAACTATTGGCTGCGATCCCAAGTATCGTATACGGCATGTGGGGCCTGTTTATCTTTGCTCCGCTGTTTGCGAAATACTTCCAGGAACCTGTCGGTAACGTGCTCTCTTCGGTGCCGATTGTTGGTGAGCTGTTCTCAGGCCCGGCGTTCGGTATCGGTATTCTCGCCGCAGGCGTAATACTGGCCATCATGATCATTCCGTACATTGCCGCTGTTATGCGTGATGTATTCGAACAAACCCCAGTGATGATGAAAGAGTCAGCCTATGGCATTGGCTGCACCACATGGGAAGTTATCTGGCGTATCGTTTTGCCGTTTACCAAAAACGGTGTGATTGGTGGTGTGATGTTGGGTCTGGGCCGTGCTCTGGGTGAAACCATGGCGGTAACCTTTATCATCGGTAACACCTACCAGCTCGATAACGCCTCGCTGTATATGCCGGGCAACAGTATTACTTCTGCACTGGCGAACGAATTTGCTGAAGCGGAATCTGGCCTGCACACCGCAGCGCTGATGGAGCTTGGACTGATTCTGTTTGTGATCACCTTTATCGTACTGGCTATCTCTAAGTTCATGGTTATGCGTCTGGCGAAGAATGAAGGAGCGCGTTCATGACGACAATGGAAATGCAAAGCCGCGCGGCGCTCGCAGAATCTCGCCGCAAAATGCAGGCTCGTCGTCGGTTTAAAAACCGCATTGCTCTGACACTTTCAATGGGAACCATGGCGTTTGGCCTGTTCTGGTTGGTGTGGATCCTATTCTCTACGGTGACTCGCGGTATCGACGGTATGTCGATTGCGCTGTTTACCGAAATGACGCCACCGCCAAACACCGAAGGTGGTGGTTTAGCCAACGCCCTTGCAGGTAGCGGCCTGTTAATCCTGTGGGCGACCGTGTTTGGTACGCCGCTGGGCATCATGGCGGGTATCTACCTGGCGGAGTATGGCCGCAAATCAGCGCTGGCTGAGGTGATTCGTTTTATCAACGACATCCTGCTTTCTGCGCCATCCATTGTTGTCGGCCTGTTTGTTTACACCATTGTGGTTGCGAAAATGCAGCACTTCTCCGGCTGGGCTGGGGTGATTGCGCTGGCGTTATTGCAGGTGCCAATCGTTATTCGCACCACCGAGAACATGCTGAAACTGGTGCCAGACAGCCTGCGCGAAGCGGCTTACGCACTGGGTACGCCAAAGTGGAAAATGATTTCTGCGATTACGTTGAAAGCCTCTGTTTCCGGGATTATTACCGGGGTGTTGCTGGCGATTGCTCGTATCGCGGGTGAAACGGCCCCGCTGCTGTTCACGTCGCTCTCCAACCAGTTCTGGAGCACTGACATGATGCAGCCGATTGCCAACTTGCCAGTGACGATATTCAAATTTGCGATGAGCCCATTTGCCGAATGGCAACAGTTAGCCTGGGCTGGTGTTCTGATTATTACCCTTTGCGTACTGCTGCTAAATATTCTGGCGCGCGTGATTTTCTCAAAGAGTAAACACGGTTAAATTTTGCGACGCGGCAAAGGCGGCGTCGGATGGAGATTAAGAAACAGATGAGTATGGTCGATACTACCCCAGACAAAATTCAGGTTCGTGATTTGAACTTCTATTACGGTAAGTTCCATGCCCTGAAAAACATCAATCTGGATATCGCTAAGAACCAGGTTACCGCATTCATTGGCCCGTCAGGCTGTGGGAAATCCACCCTGCTGCGTACATTCAACAAAATGTACTCGCTCTATCCAGAGCAGCGTGCCGAAGGTGAGATTCTGCTGGATGGGGAAAATATCCTCACCCAGAGCCAGGATATCGCCCTGCTGCGTGCCAAAGTCGGCATGGTGTTCCAGAAGCCGACGCCATTCCCGATGTCGATTTATGACAACATCGCGTTCGGCGTGCGTCTGTTTGAAAAGCTGTCACGCAGCGACATGGACGAGCGTGTGCAGTGGGCTTTGACCAAAGCCGCATTGTGGAATGAAACCAAAGATAAATTACATCAGAGCGGATACAGTCTCTCCGGTGGCCAACAGCAGCGTCTGTGCATTGCGCGTGGTATTGCGATTCGCCCGGAAGTGTTGCTGCTTGATGAGCCGTGTTCAGCGCTTGACCCAATTTCTACTGGTCGCATCGAAGAGCTGATCACTGAGCTGAAAGAAGATTACACCGTGGTAATCGTGACCCACAACATGCAGCAAGCGGCGCGTTGTTCCGACCACACCGCGTTTATGTACTTGGGTGAGCTGATTGAATTTAGCGAAACCGACACGCTGTTTACCACACCAGCTAAAAAGCAAACCGAAGATTACATTACTGGCCGCTACGGCTGATCCGGGAGAACAAAATGGATAGCCTCAATCTCAACAAACACATTTCCGGCCAGTTTAACGCCGAGCTGGAATATATCCGCACTCAGGTGATGACCATGGGTGGGCTGGTGGAACAACAGCTTTCTGATGCGATCACCGCCATGCACAATCAAGATGGTGAGCTGGCAAAGCGCGTTATCGAAGGCGACCAGAAAGTTAATATGATGGAAGTGGCAATCGATGAAGCCTGTGTGCGCATCATCGCTAAGCGCCAGCCAACAGCCAGTGACTTACGCCTGGTGATGGCCATCATCAAAACGATATCTGAGCTGGAACGTATCGGCGACGTCGCAGACAAAATCTGCCGCACGGCGCTGGAGAAATTCTCTCAGCAACACCAGCCGTTACTGGTTAGCCTGGAATCATTGGGCCGCCACACCGTGCAAATGCTGCATGACGTGCTGGATGCGTTTGCGCGTATGGATCTCGACGAAGCGGTGCGTATTTATCGCGAAGATAAGAAAGTTGACCAGGAATATGAAGGCATCGTGCGCCAGCTGATGACTTATATGATGGAAGACTCACGCACCATTCCAAGCGTGCTGACTGCTCTGTTCTGTGCGCGTTCTATCGAGCGTATCGGCGACCGTTGCCAGAATATCTGCGAGTTTATTTTCTACTTCGTTAAAGGGCAGGACTTCCGTCATGTCGGTGGCGATGAGCTGGATAAGCTGCTGGCGGGTAAAGATCCGAAAGAGTGAGATCTATGAGTGGGGAATCCCGCTCTGTGAATATCATATTTAGTAAGCCGGATGAGCATGATTGCTATCCGGCTTTCTTTTTTACTTCGTAATATTCCAGCCTCGCGCGCGCCATAACTCCGGCAACTGCGCTAAATCGGTAAAGGTTGTCACTTTCGGGTGGTTAATCGGCTTGTTATGCGGGTCGGCACAGAAATAGAAAACTTCCATACCTGCAGCAATGCCTGATTGCGCACCGGCCATTGAATCGTCCACCAGCACGCAGTTTTTCACCTCGACGCGCATCGCATCGGCGGCGTGGTACATAATCGCCGGATCGGGCTTCCACAGCTGAATATCGTAGCCGCTGAACAGTTTGTCTTCGAAATGGTGGAGCATGCCGGTTTTGCCCAGCGAATGATGCATCTTGCTGACCGGGCCATTGGAGACAATGCATATCGGCACGGTGACTTGCGCAATCAGCGCGGTGGCTCCTTCAATCTCCACCAGCTCGCTGTCAAACAAGCGTGAAACTTCGGCGCGATAAATCGGCTCAAGTTCCTCTTTCGCCAGGTTCACTCCATATCGGGCATTGATCGTGTCGATGATCTCGTAGAGCTTGATACCCTTAAAGGTTTTATGAACCTCCTCGAGCGCAAGTTCGATGCCGTATTGCGCAAACATATGCACGTAGGCCTGGGAGCAAATCACTTCACTATCAACTAGCGTGCCATCGCAGTCGAAGAACACCGCATCTATCCGGGACATACTTCTTCCTTTTATTAAAGTGAAGGGCCATCTTACCCAATTTGCGCAATTTTTGCGGCACGCAATCGTTGCCGTATAAGAAAATTCAATGAAAAAAATCTGCGTTGGACATCATGTTTTGTCATTTTTGGTATAGGATAGCGACGGATTTTCCCTCTCAATGTTCGGAATTAAGACTAATGAGCCAACCACAATCTACTCCGGCCGCAAATCCGGGGCTGCTCGAGCGCGTGTTTAAACTGCGCGAACACGGCACCACGGCACGCACTGAAGTGATCGCCGGTCTTACGACCTTCCTGACGATGGTGTATATCGTTTTCGTCAACCCGCAGATCCTTGGCGCCGCTGGTATGGATACCCAGGCCGTTTTTGTCACCACCTGTTTGATTGCCGCATTAGGTAGCATCCTGATGGGTATTTTCGCCAACCTGCCAGTGGCACTGGCTCCGGCAATGGGCCTGAACGCGTTCTTCGCCTTCGTGGTGGTTGGCGCGATGGGGATCTCCTGGCAAATTGGGATGGGCGCCATTTTCTGGGGTGCTGTAGGCCTGCTGTTGCTGACCATTTTCCGCGTGCGCTACTGGATGATTGCCAATATCCCAATGAGCCTGCGCGTTGGTATCACCAGCGGTATTGGGCTATTCATCGGGATGATGGGCCTGAAAAACGCCGGTATTATCGTGGCGAACAAAGACACCCTGGTGACCATTGGTAACCTGACTTCGCACAGCGTACTGCTGGGCGCGCTGGGCTTCTTTATCATCGCTATTCTGGCATCACGTAACATTCATGCAGCTGTGCTGGTCTCAATCGTTGTGACTACTCTGCTGGGTTGGATGTTGGGCGATGTTCAATATAACGGCATTGTTTCTGCACCACCAAGCGTGCTTTCGGTTGTTGGTCAGGTTGATTTAGCCGGCTCCCTGAACATTGGTCTGGCGGGCGTTATCTTCTCCTTTATGCTGGTTAACCTGTTTGACTCATCCGGCACGCTGATTGGTGTGACAGATAAAGCAGGTCTTGCCGACGAAAAAGGGAAATTCCCACGCATGAAGCAGGCGCTGTACGTTGATAGCGTTTCATCTGTTGCGGGTGCGTTTATCGGGACATCTTCCGTTACCGCGTATATCGAAAGTTCTTCTGGCGTGTCTGTTGGCGGGCGTACTGGTCTGACGGCGGTGATCGTTGGTCTGCTGTTCCTGCTGGTAATCTTCCTGTCACCATTAGCGGGTATGGTTCCTGCGTATGCAGCAGCAGGCGCTCTGATTTACGTTGGCGTGTTGATGACATCCAGCCTGTCGCGCGTGAAATGGGATGACCTGACAGAAGCGGTTCCGGCGTTTATTACTGCGGTAATGATGCCATTTAGCTTCTCAATCACCGAAGGCATCGCGCTCGGCTTTATCTCTTACTGCGTGATGAAGCTCGGCACCGGTCGCTGGCGTGAAATCAGCCCATGCGTGATTGTTGTGGCGCTGTTGTTCATTCTGAAGATCGTGTTTATCGACGCACACTAATACCCGTCATACTTCAAGTTGCAGGTGCGTTGGCTGCGGCCGCGCGCGCCAGTCACATAGTTATCTATGTTCCTGGGGACTTACGGCCTGGCCGCCTTCCTGCAGCTCGAATTATTTTGGGTATTGGATGTACTATAAAATAGCCAGTTATTGCGACTGGCTATGATTCTCTCTGCGATACCTGCCCGGCGGCTGATTAAACGTACGCGTAAATATCCGCGTAAACGTCTGCTGCGAATCAAAACCATACTTCAAACTAATATCGTAAACCTTGTTATCGGTATCGCGTAAATCACGCGCCGCCAGCAGCAATTTGCGGTCGCGAATGTACTTCCCGAGACTCTCGCCTTTGTACTGCATAAACAAACGCTGCAAGTGCCACTTCGAATAACCCGCATGACCGGCGATATCGTCAATGCGTAATGGCTGGTGCAAATTGTCGTCAATCCATTCAACGATGGTGTCGATAACCTGAGCGGAAATCGTCATACGTCCCCCTGCGCGGTTCGCTTACATGGCACTGGCAGATTCCCACCAGGCGCTAAATTGTTGTGCGTTGTCATTCACCAGTACGGGTTCGCCCTGCTTTGGTGTTAACAGGCGGAATGGTTCGCCGGAACTTGCTTCGGTCAGGCTTTTATAGGGTGCATCCCAGGTATGTTTTGCCAGCACAAAACGGCCTGCATGGCCCGGCAAAATAGCGCGCGCGTTCAAATCTACGGCAGCCTGCGCGGTTTCTTTCGGCATCATATGAATATTGTTCCAGTCATCGTCGTACTGGCCGTTTTCCATAATCGCCAAATCCACTGATCCAAATTGCTCGCCGATAGCTTTGAAATGCGGCCCGTAGCCGGTATCGCCGCTGTAATAGATTTTGTGATCATTAGTCACGAACATAAAACTCGCCCAAAGCGTCTGGTTTCTTTTCAGGCCACGGCCTGAAAAATGACGCGCAGGCAAAACGTGAACGGTCAGTGCGTTCGAGAGTTTTACGGCCTGATTCCAGTCTTTTTCATGAATGATGTCGCTATTTATTCCCCAGTAACGCAGGTGCGAACCGACACCGAGCGGTGTGATCACCTGGCGGATTTTAGGTTTCAGCGCTTTGATGGTGGCGTAATCCAGATGATCGTAATGGTCGTGGGAAATAATCAGCAGGTCGATTTCAGGCATCGACTCCGCCGTCCACGGGTAATCCCCTGGGAAGGCTTTATTCAGAAACGGAAAGGGCGCGGCGTAATGACTGAACACCGGATCGATAAGAATGCGTTTTCCCGCCAGTTGCAGATACCACGAAGAGTGGCCGAGCCAAACCATGGTGTCTTGTTCCAGCGGCAAGCTGGCCAGATCGGTTTTCACTAACGGCAACGGCTGCTGCGGGCGCGCGTTTTCAGTGCGCGTGGTTAAAAATTCCCACGATGCCGCGAGGATACTTTTCTTCCCGGTATAACTTTGGGTTGGCACCTGGTTGCGGAATTGGCCGTCAACGTAATGGGCAGAACGTTCGACTAAACTTAAACCTTCTCCCTGCGGAGCCTGACCAAATCCGGCATTCAGGACAAAAGGCAAACTGGCTGCTGTAGCAATCAACATAATAATAACCGCGCATAAGGAGAGACGTTTCATATCCTGGCCTGCATGTACGCCCCATCCTTTGGAACGTTGCGAACAAAACTTGATAATGAGTGAGTAAGCACTCATTATAGGTGGCAAGTGACTTGCGTCAAGATGCTTTTCAAACGCTGACATTCAGCGTTGCAGTGGCGTAGCTCGCGTGATTCAATTCGGTTTCGTAAATTTAGAGGGTTAAACGTTGTGGCTCGTCCGAAGAGTGAAGATAAAAAACTAGCGTTACTGGAAGCGGCGACCATCGCTATTGGTCAGTCGGGTATCGTTGCGTCCACGGCGCAGATTGCCCGTGCCGCAGGGGTTGCAGAAGGCACGCTGTTTCGCTATTTCGCCACTAAGGATGATTTGCTCAACGAGCTTTATCTCCATTTGAAGCAGGGTTTGCTGCTTGCGATGCAGGCGAATCTCGACCGCACGTTGAAGGAACCCAAGGAATACACCCGCTATATCTGGAACAGCTACATCGACTGGGCGATTGCCAATCCGCAGGCGCATCGCGCGATTCGCCAGCTCGCAGTGAGCGATAAAATTGATGAAGAAACTAAGCAGAAAGTGGCTGAGTTGTTCCCGGAATTACACGAAATTTGCTCGCAATCGATCTTAAAAGCCTTCAGCAGCGGGCCGTATCGCGCGTTTAGCGATGCTATTTTTTCTTCACTGGCAGAAACGACGATGGAGTTCGCCAGCCGCGAACCGGAACGAGCTGGCGATTTTAAAGCGCTTGGTTTTGAAACGATGTGGCGCGCTTTGGCTAACTAGCGTTTAACGCGCTGAATATAGTCGCCAAATGCGGTGAGTTGCCCAGCCAGATGGTCGAGCGTGCTTTGATCGACCACTTCACCTGTTTGCGTATCGACTTTATTCTGAATCACGCCGCCCATAAATTCTGGCTTGTTCATGACCATCGCGTCGAGGAACACCAGAATCTGGCGTAGATGGTACTGACAACGTGCGCCGCCAATGGCGCCCATTGAACTGGTTTGAATCAGCACAGGCTTACCCGCCAGAGGTTGCTCAGGCAAACGAGATAGCCAGTCGATGGCATTCTTTAGCCCGCCCGGTACCGAGTAGTTATATTCCGGGGTGACAATCACCACGCCGTCAGCGGCGCGAATTTGCTCGGCAATGGCTTCAACTGTCGCCGGGAAACCCTCTTCTTGTTGCATATCCGCGTCATACAATGGAATGTCTTTAATCGACGGCAACGCATCGATGCTCATTCCCGCAGGAGCGATTCCGGGCAAAGTACGAGCAACCATGGCATTGAATGAGCCATGACGCAGGCTACCTAATAGCGTCACAATCTTTAACGTGTCGGACATGAGTACTCCTTGGTGTCAGTACGTTCGGAAACGATCAGTTTTGATATAACACTTTTTCTGATGGCATGCTGGTTAAGCGAATAATGCTGCCATTGGGATCCCGATAGCGAGATTTTACATCCCCCAGACTATGCCAGTTCTGCGGAGCTTCAAATTCCCACAAACTGAGCTTTTCAATGGCTGGTGACACCACGCATCCCCAGATCAATAGTCCTTCCACATCGCTGATCGCTTCAATTTCTGATTGGTCGTTAGCGCGTATTCGCCCAGCGCCTGGCAGAAGCTGCAAACTTTCTTCGCGGCCTGTCAGTTTAAAAGTGCTTTGATGCAATGTGCGTAGCTGTGCGCGGGCTTCAGCTGGGTTTTTTTGATTGTTTATCCAGATGGATTCATTGCTGCGAAAAGTGGAGCCTGAAGCGACAGAGGGGAGATGGCCAAAAGACTGATTAATCTCAATATCTAATCCACACCGGCCTTCTGTTGTTATCAAAACGGCGACATTGTTTCCGGCATAGGCAATGCTGAAGTCCATCAATGAAGGATCGGCAAAGTGCGGGCGTCCAGCTGCCGTGGCGATTATTCTCGGTAGTTGTTGAATGCCATAAAGCATATGTAGCAATTCAGCTAGCAGGCTACGAGAGGCTAAATACCGTGTTCGGCGATGCTCGGGCATTTGCAGAGCTTCAGCCTGGCACTCTTTATTCAGTCGGCTCGAAAAGGGGTATTTCTGGTTGATCGTCCATCTTGCGAAGTGCGTTGCCATTTGTCTCTCCTTGATAATGGGCACTGTACTTAGCGATCGATTGTAGGTTTTTTAAAGCGGAAACGCACGGACAGGTGTGTGTAAAAAAGCGTCAATAGATCGACCCTATGAATATTTAGCTTTTAATGCACCAGACAAAAGGGCAAAAAAATCCCGCAATACTGGATATATTGCGGGATGAATGAAAAGTAAGCGCCTGCTTACTTTTTCACTTATTTACCGATACAGAAACTCGAGAAGATACGTCCGAGCAAATCATCCGAAGTAAATTCCCCGGTGATTTCGCTCAGGCTCTGCTGAGAAAGACGCAACTCTTCGGCGAGTAATTCCCCGGCCCATGCGCCCAGAAGCTGCGCTTTGCCTTGCTCCAGGTGCGTTGCCGCCTGTTCGAGCGCCTGCAAATGGCGGCGACGTGCGAGGAATCCGCCTTCCATATTGGTTTCAAAACCCATGCTCTGTTTTAGATGATCGCGCAGCACATCTACGCCTTCACCGGTACGCGCAGACAGGCGTACAAGTGAGTGACCATTCACATCGCTCAAACCCAGCGTTTCGCCTGTGACATCAGCTTTGTTTCGCACCACGGTAATCGGCAGGCGTGTTGGTAAGCGCGCAATAAAATCAGGCCAAATGTCTGCCGGATCGGTGGCGTCGGTCGTTGTGCCGTCAACCATAAACAGCACGCGGTCGGCCTGTTCGATCTCATTCCATGCACGTTCGATGCCGATACGCTCAACTTCGTCACTTGCTTCGCGAAGACCTGCGGTATCGATGATATGCAGCGGCATACCGTCGATGTGGATATGTTCGCGTAATACGTCGCGCGTGGTGCCGGCAATATCCGTCACAATCGCTGCTTCGCGGCCAGCAAGGGCGTTCAGCAGGCTCGATTTCCCGGCGTTTGGACGACCGGCAATTACCACCTTCATCCCTTCGCGCAGCAGACTTCCCTGACGGGCTTCGGCGCGAACCGCGTCCAGATCGCCGATCACCTGGTTTAGCTGCGCTTCAATTTTGCCGTCAGAGAGAAAATCAATTTCTTCATCCGGGAAATCAATCGCCGCTTCTACGTAAATTCGCAGATGGGTCAACGCTTCAACCAGATGGTTTACGCGAGCCGAGAATGCGCCCTGCAAAGAGTTTAAGGCTGAGCGAGCAGCTTGTTCTGAGCTGGCATCAATCAGGTCAGCAATCGCTTCAGCTTGAGCCAAATCCAGCTTGTCATTCAGGAATGCACGCTCGGAGAACTCACCTGGCCTTGCGATACGCAGCCCTGGGAGCGCCAGAATGCGTTTTAACAGCAAATCGAGGATAACCGGACCACCGTGCCCCTGAAATTCCAACACGTCTTCACCTGTGAAGGAATTTGGCCCAGGGAACCACAGCGCGATGCCTTGATCGAGCACGCTGCCGTCCGCATCACGGAATGGCAAGTAATCGGCATAGCGTGGCTTGGGGAGTTTACCCAGAATCGCTTGCGCGACTTCACGAGCTTGCAGGCCTGAGACGCGCAGGATACCGACTCCACCACGTCCCGGCGGTGTCGCCTGGGCAACGATTGTCTCGTTATGGCTCATAATTTTCCCTTTCGAGATGGCTGGTGGATGACGCTTCGCTTATCCACCCTACAAAATAAAAAAGGCGGTCTAATGACCGCCTTTCGTAAGCTTATCGCTAATTGTTATCAGGTCTTTTTCTTATCGCGGCTGTGTAAGCCACGTTTCTCAAGACCGCGATAAATCAGCTGCTGCTGGATGATGGTCACTGTGTTACTGACGATATAGTACAGTACCAGGCCTGACGGGAACCACAGGAAGAACACCGTGAAGATGACCGGCATAAAGGTCATGATCTTCTGCTGCATCGGGTCGGTCACAGTGGTCGGCGACATCTTCTGAATGAAGAACATCGTCAAGCCCATCAGGATCGGCAGAATGTAGTACGGGTCTTGTGCAGACAGGTCATGAATCCACAGTGCGAACGGCGCATGGCGCAGTTCCACAGAACCCATCAGCATGTAGTACAACGCCAGGAAGATTGGCATCTGGATAACCAGCGGGAGACAACCACCCAACGGGTTAACCTTCTCAGCTTTATACAACGCCATCATTTCCTGGCTCTGGCGCTGTTTATCGTCACCAATACGTTCACGCATGGCGGCCAGTTTCGGCTGCAACATACGCATTTTCGCCATGGAGGTGTACTGCGCTTTAGTCAGCGGGTACATGATGCCACGAACGATAAAGGTGATTACGATAATGGAGAAGCCCCAGTTACCGATGAAGCTGTGCAGGAATTTCAACAGCTTGAACAGCGGCTGAGAAATAAACCACAACCAACCATAATCCACTGTCAGGTCAAGATGCGGCGCAACGGCTGCCATTTTGTCCTGAATTTCCGGGCCGACCCACAGGGTGCTACCCAGTTTAGCGGTCTGACCTGGCTGAACCAGTTGCGGCGAAGATTTATAACCAATCGCTGCCACATCGTTGTTCAGTTTGGTGGTATAGAAGTTGTTGGTACCCTGATTATTTGGAACCCACGCTGTTGCGAAATACTGCTGCAACATCGCAACCCAACCATTGCTGGCGTTAACGTTCAGGTTTTCACCATCAGCGATTTTATCGAATTTATATTTTTCGTATTTCGCATCTGGAGTCGAGTACGCAGCACCACGGAAGGTATGCAACGCAAAGTTGTTGCTTCCTGTATCGCGGTGAGTCGGCAGATTGATGGACTGCTTCAGCTGACCAAAAGTAGCCAGCTCCAGCGGTTTCTCACCGGCGTTCTTCACATCGTAATTCACGCTTACCGCGAACTCGCCGCGTTTCAGGGTGAAGGATTTAGTGAAGGTATTGCCCGCCGCATCGGTATACGTCATTGGGATAACGATTTCGTTCTGGCCTTCTGGCAGCACGAAAGTATCACTAGCAACGTTATACAGAGGACGCTCACCGTTAGCCGGGTTATCCGGGCCATCGCGACCGGTCAGGCCACTTTGTGCCTGGTAGACAAACTCTGGCGTAGTTTCCAGTAACTGGAACGGCTCATTAGATTTGAGCTCTTTCGGGTAGGTCAATAACAGCGCCTGCTCAACATCACCACCACGGGTGTTGATGGAAAGCTCAAGAACGTCAGTTTTAACCGTGATGATTTTACCCTGGCCACTGGTCGGCACACCCTGGTTTGCGGCGTTACCTGCTGCGGTGGTCGTAGTCTGCGTGGTCTGTTGCACCTGAGGTTGTGGAGCGTGGTCCTGCTCCCAGGCTTGCCAGATCATGAAAGACACGAACAACAAAGCGATGAGAAAGAGATTGCGTTGCGAATCCATCGTTAGTGTTCTCTGGTATCAAAAGGTCCAGGTGGGACGGGATCGTCTCCACCGGGGTTCAAAGGGTGGCATTTTAATACGCGTTTCACTGTCAACCAACTGCCTTTTAACACCCCAAACCTGCGCAATGCCTCAATTCCGTAGTGAGAACAGGTTGGAGTAAAACGGCAATGCGGCCCGAGAAGCGGACTTATCAGGCGCTGATAGACCCTAATCAGGCCTATCAAGAGCCGGGAGAAAGGCGACAATGACGGCGCCATAACTTTTCCAATGCTTCCGATAAAGCCCGGTTATCCAGGTCTGCAACCCCTTTCTTAGCCACTACCACGAAATCCATTGGAGGAAGTTCGTGCTGACGCAAACGGAAACTCTCACGCGTCAGACGTTTAATCCGATTGCGTTCGTGTGCACGTTTAACATTTTTCTTAGCGACTGTAAGACCGATGCGGGGATGCCCCAGCGAATTTAGGCGGCCGAGGATGGTGATTTGCGGCGTGCCAGCCCGTTGAGGCTGCTGGAAGACGAAAGTGAAATGAGTGGGAGTTAACAAGCGTAACTCCCTGGGAAATGCGAGCTTAACCACTCAGGGGTTAGCTTTTATTACTTAGAAACGGTCAGACGGGAACGGCCTTTAGCACGACGACGTGCCAAAACCTGACGACCATTTTTAGTTGCCATACGAGCACGGAAACCGTGTGAACGGTTACGCTTCAGTACGGACGGTTGAAAAGTGCGTTTCATGGCGATTTCTACCTAAACTTGGATAAATTTCACTGGGTTAGCGAAGAGCCTTGCAGAAACTGCAAACGACTTACGCCTCAGTGTGGCTGATTAAAGAGGCCGGATTGTAATAATTGTACACTCCGGAGTCAATTCTCTTTCCTTATTCCCGTGCCTTAATTCGCTTTTTGACCCCTGAAACGACCAGGATCTGACCAAAATAAAGCCGTGGTGACACGCGACGGGTGGGGAATTATACGGCGTCCCCACTAAAGCGCAAGGATCGTTGGGGATCTTCCTTAGATCAGATAAGTCGATTTTGTGCACTAGTCATTAAATTTTCCAATATAGGAAGGTAAAGCGCTGCGCGTCTGACAGGATCGTTTACACTTAGACTCCACAAAACAGCCCTGTGGATAAATCGGGAAGAAACTGTGAGAAACAGAAGATCTCTGGCGTACTTTAGGCTATGATCCGCGGTCCCGATCGTGATCCTTTAGCGTTCACCCTGGGGTATACCCGAGTGACTTCAGGATGTAGGTAGGCGGCAATCGAATGACAAATTCGTCGGGAACGAATTTGACCAGCCAAAGGCTGGCCTTCGGTGAGAGACAGGAGTCTCTCATTAATCCCGATGAGCTTACTTCAGTAAGTGATTTGGGTGAACGAGAGCAGCCAACAACCCTACATCTTGAAGGGCGATGGGTATAAACCGCAGATAGCGGTTCGCACGCTTCCCGAATCGGGGTTCCGTTGTGGAAGAGTCGGCGTGTGTCAACAATCATGAATATAAACTTTCAGTCTTCGTCATTTTATCGACTTTGTTCGAGTGGAGTCCGCCGTGTCACTTTCGCTTTGGCAGCAGTGTCTTGCCCGATTGCAGGATGAGTTACCAGCCACAGAATTTAGTATGTGGATACGCCCCCTACAGGCGGAACTAAGCGATAACACGCTGGCCCTGTATGCGCCAAACCGTTTTGTTCTCGATTGGGTGAGAGACAAGTACCTCAATAACATCAATGGCTTGCTCAATGATTTTTGTGGCACTGATGCACCCGTATTGCGTTTTGAAGTAGGCAGCAAACCGGTCAGCCAAACGCTGAATCAGCAGACTGTTACTACTGCTCCGGCGCATGTACACATCGCACGCCCTACTGCTCATCTTCGCCCAAGCTGGGATAACTCTCCGGCTCCGGCTGAACACTCCTATCGCTCTAACGTTAACGTAAAACATACTTTCGATAACTTCGTTGAAGGTAAGTCGAACCAACTGGCTCGCGCGGCAGCACGTCAGGTGGCAGACAACCCTGGTGGCGCTTATAACCCTTTATTCCTTTATGGCGGCACCGGTCTGGGTAAAACGCACCTTTTGCATGCTGTTGGCAACGGTATTATTGCGCGCAAACCGAATGCAAAAGTGGTGTACATGCACTCTGAACGTTTCGTTCAGGACATGGTAAAAGCACTGCAAAATAACGCTATTGAAGAGTTCAAACGTTACTACCGTTCTGTTGATGCACTGCTAATTGATGACATTCAATTCTTTGCTAATAAAGAACGTTCACAAGAAGAATTCTTCCACACCTTCAACGCCCTGCTTGAAGGCAACCAACAGATCATTCTGACTTCGGATCGTTATCCAAAAGAGATCAACGGTGTTGAAGATCGTCTGAAGTCCCGCTTCGGTTGGGGGTTAACGGTTGCCATCGAACCACCAGAACTGGAAACGCGTGTTGCGATCCTGATGAAAAAAGCAGACGAGAACGATATCCGTCTGCCAGGTGAAGTGGCCTTCTTTATTGCCAAGCGTTTACGTTCAAACGTGCGTGAGCTTGAAGGGGCATTGAACCGTGTTATCGCTAACGCCAACTTTACTGGCCGGGCGATTACTATCGACTTCGTGCGTGAAGCGCTGCGCGATCTGCTAGCGCTGCAAGAGAAGCTTGTCACCATCGACAATATTCAGAAGACGGTGGCAGAGTACTATAAAATAAAGATTGCTGACCTGTTGTCCAAGCGTCGTTCCCGCTCTGTTGCCCGTCCACGTCAAATGGCAATGGCTCTGGCGAAGGAACTGACTAACCATAGCTTGCCAGAAATCGGCGATGCCTTTGGTGGCCGCGACCATACTACGGTTCTGCACGCCTGCCGTAAGATTGAGCAGTTGCGTGAAGAAAGCCACGACATCAAAGAAGATTTCTCTAACCTAATCAGAACATTATCTTCGTGACGCTATGAAATTTACCGTTGAACGTGAAACTTTATTAAAACCGCTGCAACAGGTGAGTGGCCCGTTAGGTGGCCGTCCGACGTTACCGATTCTCGGCAACCTGCTGTTGCAAGTCGCACAAGGAACTCTTTCATTAACAGGTACTGACCTGGAAATGGAGATGGTGGCGCGTGTCGCGTTGGTGCAACCGCATGAGCCGGGTGCCACAACGGTTCCAGCACGTAAATTTTTTGATATCTGCCGTGGTTTGCCGGAAGGTGCAGAAATCGCTGTTACGCTTGAGGGTGACCGCATGTTGGTGCGCTCCGGGCGTAGCCGTTTCTCGCTTTCAACGCTGCCTGCTGCTGATTTCCCGAACCTGGACGACTGGCAGAGCGAAGTAGAATTCACGCTCCCGCAAGCGACCATGAAACGCCTGATTGAAGCCACGCAGTTTTCTATGGCGCATCAGGACGTTCGTTACTATTTGAACGGTATGTTGTTTGAAACCGAAGGCGAAGAACTGCGCACCGTGGCGACCGATGGTCACCGCCTGGCTGTGTGTTCTATGCCGGTCGGTCAGTCTCTGCCAAACCATTCGGTGATCGTGCCGCGTAAAGGCGTGATTGAGCTGATGCGTATGTTGGATGGCGGCGATTCACCGTTGCGTATCCAGATCGGCAGCAACAACATCCGCGCTCACGTCGGCGACTTTATCTTCACTTCCAAGCTGGTTGATGGCCGTTTCCCGGATTATCGCCGCGTATTGCCGAAGAACCCGGATAAACATCTCGATGCCAGTTGCGATTTGCTGAAACAAGCATTTTCACGCGCGGCAATTTTGTCGAATGAGAAATTCCGTGGCGTTCGTCTGCAAGTGATTGCCAATCAGTTGAAAATCACCGCTAACAACCCGGAGCAGGAAGAAGCCGAAGAGATTCTGGACGTCACTTATGACGGCACAGATATGGAAATCGGCTTTAACGTCAGTTACGTGCTGGATGTTCTGAATGCACTCAAATGCGAGAACGTGCGCATTTTGCTGACCGACTCTGTTTCCAGCGTGCAGATTGAAGATGCAGCCTCTCAAGCGGCGGCTTACGTCGTTATGCCAATGCGTCTTTAGTATCGGGCTATCTTACTTGTTATTCTGGTTCCGGGCAGTGCTCACAATCCTCACGTACTTCAGTACGCTCCGGTTGTTGCGCGCTGGCCGTAATCAGACTAACTGCGCCGATAACGCCCTGGTTGTGAGTTAAATATGTCGCTGTCGCGTTTGTTGATTAAAGACTTTCGAAATATCGAAGATGCGGATCTGGCTCTATCTCCAGGGTTTAATTTCCTGGTGGGGGCTAACGGAAGCGGCAAAACCAGCGTGCTTGAGGCGATTTATACCCTCGGGCATGGTCGCGCTTTTCGCAGTCTGAAAATCGAGCGCGTGATCCGCCATGAAACAGAATCCTTTGTACTGCATGGGCGTATACAGAACGGCGAGCGGGAAACCTCTGTTGGCCTGACCAAAGACCGTGCCGGCGACAGCAAAGTGCGTATCGATGGCAGCGACGGCCACAAAGTGGCTGAACTTGCTCTCTTGATGCCAATGCAACTTATCACCCCTGAAGGATTTACATTGCTCAACGGTGGCCCTAAATACCGTAGAGCTTTCCTCGATTGGGGATGCTTCCATAACGAACCAGGTTTTTTTGTTGCCTGGAGCAATCTCAAGCGCCTGCTTAAGCAACGCAACGCTGCGTTGCGACAGGTAACGCGCTATGCGCAACTACGGCCATGGGATCAAGAGCTTATCCCACTTGCGGAGCAAATCAGCCGCTGGCGTGCCGAGTACAGCGCAGCCATTGCTGATGATATGGCTGACACCTGTGCACAATTTCTGCCGGAGTTCTCGCTGAACTTCTCTTTCCAGCGCGGCTGGGAAAAAGAGAGTGACTACGGCGAGCTACTGGAACGCAACTTCGAACGCGATCGTATGCTGACCTACACCGCCCACGGCCCCCACAAAGCTGATTTTCGGATTCGTGCAGACGGTGCGACGGTAGAAGATACGTTGTCGCGCGGGCAGCTTAAATTACTGATGTGCGCCTTACGACTGGCGCAGGGTGAGTTTCTCACCCGACAGAACGGGCGACGTTGCCTGTATCTGATAGATGATTTTGCCTCTGAACTAGATGATGCACGCCGTGGTCTATTAGCCAGCCGGTTAAAGGCGACGGAATCACAAGTTTTTGTTAGCGCAATTAGCGCAGAACATGTGATGGATATGGCGGACAAAAATTCGAAGATGTTCGCCGTGGATCAGGGTAAAATAACGGATTAACCCAAGAATAAATGAGCGAGAAACGTTGATGTCGAATTCTTATGACTCCTCCAGTATCAAAGTCCTTAAAGGGCTGGATGCGGTACGTAAGCGCCCGGGAATGTATATCGGTGATACGGATGACGGCACCGGTCTGCACCACATGGTATTTGAGGTCGTAGATAACGCTATCGACGAAGCACTTGCCGGTCACTGTAAAGACATCGTTGTCACCATTCATGCTGATAACTCTGTCTCAGTAACCGATGATGGTCGTGGTATTCCTACTGGTATTCACCCGGAAGAAGGTGTGTCTGCTGCCGAAGTTATTATGACCGTGCTTCACGCCGGCGGTAAGTTCGATGACAACTCCTATAAAGTTTCTGGTGGTCTGCACGGTGTGGGTGTTTCTGTAGTTAACGCCCTGTCCCAGAAGCTGGAACTGCTGATTCGCCGCGAAGGCAAAGTGCACCAGCAAACTTATATTCACGGTGTGCCACAAGCGCCGCTGGCGGCAACGGGTGATACCGATGCAACCGGTACGCAAGTCCGTTTCTGGCCAAGCCACGAAACCTTCACCAACGTGATTGAGTTTGAATACGACATTCTGGCCAAACGCCTGCGTGAGTTGTCGTTCCTGAACTCTGGTGTTTCTATCCGCCTGATTGATAAGCGTGATGGCCGCCAGGACCACTTCCACTACGAAGGTGGTATCCGCGCGTTTGTTGAATACCTCAACAAAAACAAAACCCCAATTCACCCAACCGTGTTCTATTTCAGCACTGAAAAAGACGGCATTGGCGTGGAAGTGGCGTTGCAGTGGAACGATGGTTTCCAGGAAAACATCTACTGCTTTACCAACAACATCCCGCAGCGCGATGGTGGTACGCACCTGGCCGGTTTCCGCTCGGCGATGACACGTACGCTGAATGCGTATATGGAAAAAGAAGGCTACAGCAAAAAAGCGAAAGTTAGCGCCACCGGTGACGATGCCCGTGAAGGCCTGATTGCTGTTGTCTCTGTTAAAGTTCCAGATCCTAAATTCTCTTCTCAGACCAAAGACAAACTGGTTTCTTCAGAAGTGAAAACCGCGGTTGAACAGCAGATGAACGAACTGCTGTCTGAATACCTGCTGGAACACCCGTCTGACGCGAAAATCGTCGTCGGCAAAATTATTGATGCCGCTCGTGCTCGTGAAGCAGCACGTCGTGCACGTGAAATGACTCGTCGTAAAGGCGCGCTGGATTTGGCTGGCTTGCCAGGCAAACTGGCGGATTGCCAGGAACGCGACCCGGCTCACTCCGAACTGTACCTTGTGGAAGGGGACTCTGCGGGCGGCTCTGCAAAACAGGGGCGTAACCGTAAGAACCAGGCGATCCTGCCGCTGAAAGGTAAAATTCTGAACGTTGAGAAAGCGCGCTTTGACAAAATGCTCGCTTCTCAAGAAGTTGCCACGCTGATTACCGCGTTGGGCTGCGGCATTGGCCGTGACGAATACAACCCGGACAAACTGCGTTACCACAGCATCATCATCATGACGGATGCGGACGTCGATGGTTCGCACATCCGTACCTTGTTGCTGACCTTCTTCTACCGTCAGATGCCTGAAATCGTTGAGCGCGGCCATGTGTATATCGCACAGCCACCGCTGTACAAAGTGAAGAAAGGCAAGCAAGAGCAGTACATTAAAGATGATGAAGCGATGGACCAATACCAGATTGCAATCGCTCTGGATGGCGCTACGCTGCACACCAATGCCAACGCACCAGCTATCGCTGGCGAAGCGCTGGAAAAACTGGTGTCTGAGTTTAAAGCCTGCCAGAAAATGATTGGCCGCATGGAGCGCCGTTATCCGCGCAATTTGCTAAACAACCTGGTGTATCACCCAACGCTTGAAGATGCCGATCTGACTGACGAAAGCAAAGTGACTGCCTGGGTTTCTGCTCTGGTTACTCAGCTTAACGAAAAAGAACAGCACGGCAGCACCTGGAATTCCCTGGTTCGTCATAACCGTGAACTGAATCTTTTCGAGCCGGTGATTCGTGTGCGTACCCACGGTGTGGATACTGACTATCCGCTGGAGCAAGAGTTTATCGTCGGTGGCGAATACCGTCGTATTTGCACGCTGGGCGAGAAACTGCGTGGCCTTATCGAAGAAGACGCGTTTATCGAACGTGGCGAACGCCGTCAGCCAGTTGACAGCTTCGAAGAGGCGCTGGAATGGCTGGGCAAAGAATCCCGTCGTGGCCTATCTATTCAGCGTTACAAAGGCTTGGGCGAAATGAACCCGGATCAGCTCTGGGAAACCACAATGGATCCACAAAGCCGCCGTATGCTGCGCGTAACTGTTAAAGACGCGATTGCAGCGGATCAGCTGTTCACTACTCTGATGGGCGATGCGGTTGAACCACGTCGTGCATTTATCGAAGAAAACGCCCTGAAAGCGGCGAACATCGATATCTAAGTTAGTTGATGCTGGTGGGCAATCTGCTCACCAGCATATCCACTGCCAGGCGAATTTTCAGGGGCAGATGGGGTGTCTGGAGCCATACCGCATGGCTTTCATATACATTTTCCCTGTAATCCCGCAATATCCTCACCAACTTCCCGTTCTGTAGTTCTTCTCCAATCAACCAACATGGCAATACCGCAATACCAAATCCTGAAATCACCGCTGCGGCAATGGGTTGTAATTCATCCATTAGCAGGCGTGATTTGGGGACAAACTCAATTGTTTTGCCATTATTTTGGGGAATAACCCAACGGTGCGGGACACCTGCGTTGATATAGTTAATCACTTCATGGCTTGAAAGATCGTCTATTGTTTGTGGTTCGCCGCATCGAGCCAGGTAGTCAGGCGAAGCACAAATTACCATGCGGTGTAAGCCAATACGGCGGGCGATCAAGCCGCTGCTGTCCGGTAACTTTCCGTTTCGGATCACAAAATCCAACCCGTCTTCAATCAGGTCAGAAACCCTGTCACTAAAAAGTAACTCCATTTTCAGCTCCGGATGCTGGCTTGCAAATTCTGTCAGCAACGGCGCGATGCACATTCGCCCATACAGCATCGGCATTGAGACTCTTAACCGCCCGCGAACAGTTTGCTTTCCACTGTCGAGCAGTGCTTCAGCCTTTTGAATTTCTTCCAGGGCGCGCAGGCAGTGCTCGTAGAAAAGTGCTCCATCGTCGGTGAGAGCGAGGCTACGCGTGGTTCGTTGAAAAAGCCGAATGCCCAGCCTTTTCTCTAGTTGAGAAATCGTTTTCCCGACAGCGGAACGTGAAAGATGCAGTCTCGTCGCTGCAAGCGAGAAACTACCCGCCTCAACCGCCGTAATAAAAACAGAAATACCTTTCAGTTGCTCGCTCATTGTTTGTATCCATTTTGGAATCAATAGGAGGAAAATCTATCGCCACTGGTGAGTTTAGGCCAGCGATATACTTTTGGCTGTGACGTATTCCCTCGAAATTCAGGAGCCAATAATGATGAGCCAAACCATGCAACGCTGGACAATGAATGCCATTGGGCGCGAAAACCTGACGTTTTCCACAGAAGCAATACCCACGCCTGGTCGTGGTGAAGTATTGGTGCGGGTGAAAGCAGTATCACTTAATTATCGCGACAAAATAGTTATCGAAGGGGCTATGCCCCTTGAGATGCCATTCCCGTTTACACCAACATCGGACATGGCGGGTGTGGTAGAAAGCATCGGTGAAGATGTGACTCGCTTCCAGCCAGGTGCGCGCGTTATCTCCACCTTTTCACCAGACTGGATAGACGGTAAGCCAAACGGCACTGCTCGTACTCCACCATACCGCACGCTGGGTGGTGTGTATCAAGGCATGCTGGCGGAATACGTGGTGATGAGCGAAAACTGGCTGGTGGCATCGCCCGAAAGTCTTGATGACATTCAGGCCAGCACCTTGCCGTGCGCAGGGCTTACCGCTTGGTTTGCGCTAGTGGAACGAGGCGGTTTGCACGCTGGGCAATCTATTCTGGTGCAGGGAACGGGTGGCGTTTCTATGTTTGCCCTGCAAATCGCCAAAGCCCACGGTGCCGAAGTTTTTGTTACTTCTGGTAGCAATGAAAAATTGCTGCGCGCCAAAGCATTGGGGGCCGATCACGGTATCAACCGGCTGGAAGATGATTGGGTCGAGGTAATTTATGAACTGACCCAGGAACGTGGTATCGACCATATTATCGAAACCGTTGGTGGTGCAAATCTCGGAAACTCTTTACGAGCTGTGGCGGTTCATGGGCGTATATCAGTAATAGGTGTGCTTGAAGGTTTTGATATTTCAGGGCCTGCAGGCGACCTGATACTGAAATCACCAATCATTCAGGGGGTTAGCGTCGGACATCGCCGCGCGCTTGAAGACTTCGTGCGTGCTATTGATGCGAATGGCATCAAACCGGTCATCGAAACAACCTATAAATTTGACGAACTGCCGCAGGCGCTTGAGCATCTCGACCGTGGTGCGTTCGGCAAAATCGTCTTAACCCGCCCGTGATTGACTACACTTCTATTGCACACTTCGTGATTGCAAGAGGACACGGTCATGGGTTTATTCGATCAAGTTACTGGCATGATGGGGGGTGGCGATGCAGGTAAATTCAAAGTCATCCTTACATGGATTAATGAACAAGGCGGCATTCAGGCAATTCTTGAACGGTTTCGGGAAAAGGGTTTCTCTGATGTTGTCACCTCCTGGCTGAGCGGCGCGCATAACCAAAGCGTTAGCCCAGAGCAAATGCAAGACGTGCTGGGCACACCAGCAATCAGCGGTCTGGCTGAAAAACTCGGGATTGATGTGGGAAGTGCATCTCAACTGCTGGCAGAGCAGTTCCCGAAAATCGTCGATACTTTATCGCCTGCAGGTGAAGTCGCTCACGATGAAGATTTGCTGACTAAAGGCTTCCATATGCTGAAGGATAAATTCTTCAGCTAGTGCCCGTCATTCTTCAAGCCGCAGATGCGTTGGCTGCACATGCTCACCCAAATCACTTACTTGAGTAAGCTCATTGGGATTCCCGTGTTTGCCGCCTTTCTGCAACTCGAATTATTTTGGGTATCAACGCCACTTTCTTCGGGTGGCGTTTTTTCATCCAAAAAACGGACCTATTTCACCCGTAACGTAGCGCTATTTTTGCGAGCTTAATCGCGTTAGCATGAGATAAACTCATTACCTCAGAAAATCCTATGCCTATAAAACTCATTGCTATTGATATGGACGGCACATTGTTGCTGCCTGACCACACCATTTCTCCAGCCGTTAAAGCCGCTATCGCCAGCGCGCGCGAACGCGGTGTAAGTGTTGTTTTGTGTACCGGACGCCCTTTTGCAGGTGTTGAGAGCTATCTCCGCGAGCTGCACATGGATAAGCCGAATGACTACTGCATCACCTATAACGGTGCGTTAGTGCAGAAGGCCAGCGACGGCAGCACCGTGGCACAAACCGCGCTGAGTTACGACGACTACCGCTATCTGGAACAGCTTTCCCGCGATGTCGGTTCCCACTTCCATGCGTTGGATCGCCACACCCTGTACACCGCTAACCGTGATATCAGCTACTACACCGTTCATGAATCCTTTATTGCCAATATCCCGCTGGTGTTCAGCGAGCCAGAAAACATGGATAAAAACGGTGCATACCTGAAAGTGATGATGATCGATGAGCCGGCTATTCTGGACAAAGCGATCGCCAAAATTCCAGCCGACGTGTATGAGCGTTATACGTTGCTGAAAAGCTCGCCATATTTCCTTGAGATTCTCGATAAGCGAGTCAACAAAGGTACTGGCGTAAAAGCGCTGGCTGAATCTCTCGGCATCAAACAAGAAGAAGTGATGACGCTGGGCGACCAGGAAAATGACATCGCGATGCTGGAATACGCAGGCATCGGTGTTGCGATGGATAACGCTATCGATAAAGTGAAAGAAGTCAGCAACTTTGTTACTAAATCAAACCTTGAAGATGGCGTTGCGTACGCGATTGAGAAGTTTGTTTTGAATTAATGACGTTGTGGTGGTTTCTGTCAGTCTGGTTGCCTCTGCGGGAGTCAACCAGACTCAATGGCTGAACCGGTGCATTACATGTCCGGTATCACTGGCACATCGGCAAATCGGCTTTTCATGACTAATTTTCTCGACCATGCAGAGGTCAGGATTTTGGCTTTTATCACCTTTGCGAACAGTTTCCTTCTGATTTTCCCCGTTCGTTTCTGATAGACAGCATTTGGTCGTGAATTCTGTTCATTGAAGATATTTCCCAGTATTTCGGCGCTATCGAGCGCATAACTTATCCCTTCGAGCGAACTTGCACTAATAAATCCCGCCGCTTCACCAATCAGAAATGCATTGTCTTTCCCGCAAACAAAGTCACGCCATTTTGACGGGCAAAGCACGATACATTTTTCTTCCTTTTCAGGGCTGCTAAAGACAAAACCGCGTTCGGTCATTTTCTCTTTTAGATGGAAGAACCGCTTTTTGCCCTCTTTCATTGGAAAGGCACCGCCAAAAATAAAGTATCCATCCTTCGACATACTCCATGAATAACAGTCCGTTACCTGATTATCGAAAATGCAGGAATAGAAAGGACGGGCATGCAGCTCCTTAAACCACTGCTGAATGGCCTGATATTTTCGAATGCTGTGCTGCGGGTAAAGCGTCCGGCGCAGCAATGAATTTGCACCATCGGCACCGACAATATATTGCGCAGTGATTTCCTGAGTTACTCCGTTTTCCTCAAATGTGAGGCGATAACTATCACCCTCTTTTTCAATGCGTTTGCACAGTGTGTCATGGCGAATATCTACCGTTTGCGGGATAAGCGTTTTAAGCCATAAATCGAAAGCATGGCGATTGATATTAATGTATGACCGCTGGTAGTTGCAGGTGATATTTGATTGTAAATCAATGGTTTTTACGCTGAATATTTGTGGGTTTGCCAGCACGTGAACGGGCAGGTTTATACCGGAACGGATAAACGAACGTTGAGCATCAGGCGCCAGTAACCCGCCGCAGGGCTTCTGAAACCCATCTTCCCCTTCCCGCCGCTTCTTATCCAAAGCAATTATTTTGAATTGTGGTTCGAGGATCCGCGCAAGCGTAGCCCCTGCGGGGCCGAGGCCAATAATCGCGATATCGTAATGTTCCATTTGAGCGTTCCGTTGGCTGGGGGTTGGAACGGAAACGTAATCTGCTTGTGTGAAGTTGCTATGAAGTGGCGGGTAAGTTTTCTGTGCGTCGCTTTTTTCGCCATTCTTTGCTATGGATTGTCCGTTTTGTGATCCAAATTGTAGTACAACATATAATGTTTGTACTACATTGATCCCATCGGAAGCGCTATCAGATTCACATTTGTACTTCAAAATAGCGGTGTTTTTCAGCGCTCGCGGTAAAGTGTGGTTAATACCTAAATTGAACAGGGCAAACCATGACTAAGACCGATCGCATCATCGTGACGCTGGGTAAACAGATTGTCGGCGGTAAATACACTCCGGGCGCAGCATTGCCGTCAGAAGCCGACTTATGTGAGGAGTTCGAAACGTCGCGCAACATTATCCGCGAAGTTTTTCGTTCTCTTATGGCGAAGCGGTTAGTTGAAATGAAGCGTTATCGCGGAGCCTTTGTGCAGTCGCGTAACCAGTGGAATTACCTCGATACCGAAGTGTTGCAGTGGGTGCTGGAAAACGATTATGACCCGCGCCTGATTAGCGCCATGAGCGAAGTGCGAAACCTGGTCGAGCCTGCCATCGCGCGCTGGGCCGCAGAACGGGCTACATCAAGTGACCTGGCGCGAATCGAAGACGCACTCAACGACATGGTGGCAAACAATCAGGATCGGGATGCTTTTAATGAAGCCGATATTCGCTATCACGAAGCGGTGCTGGATTCGGTTCATAACCCGGTGCTACAGCAGTTGAGTATTGCCATCAGTTCACTTCAGCGTGCGGTTTTCGAGCGCACCTGGATGGGTGATGAAGCCAACATGCCGCAAACGCTTCAGGAACATAAGCAGCTGTTCGATGCGATTCGTCACCAGGACAGCACGGCTGCAGAAAGAGCGGCGCTGACAATGATTGCCAGCTCCACCAAACGACTAAAGGAAATCACATGACATCACGCTACATCGCTATTGATTGGGGTTCGACTAACCTGCGTGCCTGGCATTACCAGGATGGAATTTGCATTGATAGTCGGCAAACCACAGCGGGCGTTACCCGTCTGAATGGTAAAACCCCAAAAGCGGTGTTCGATGAAGTCACTCAAGGTTGGCGTGAAAAAACCACGCCAGTTTTGATGGCCGGGATGGTGGGCAGCAATGCCGGGTGGAAAATCGCCCCTTATCTCCCATGCCCGGCGCGTTTCTCTGATTTAAGCCAGCAACTGACTCCAGTGCTGGATAACGTCTGGATTATTCCCGGCCTCAGCGTAAAAAGTGATGACAACTGCAACGTGATGCGTGGTGAAGAAACCCAGCTTCTCGGTGCAAAAACGCTTGGCCCGGCTTCGCTTTACATAATGCCGGGTACGCACTGCAAATGGGTGCATGCCGATGAACACACGGTGCAGGATTTCCGCACGGTGATGACCGGTGAACTGCACCATATCCTGCTCAACCACTCCTTAATTGGCGCAGGCCTGCCTGAGCAACAAAGCAGCCATCAAGCATTTTTGGCTGGGCTGGATCGCGGCATTAATGACAGCGCTTTGTTGCCACGACTTTTCGAAATACGTGCAGCCCATGTGCTGGGTGAATTGCCGCGTAGCGAAGTCAGCGAATTTCTTTCCGGGTTGTTGATTGGTAACGAAGTGGCGGCGATGACTCGCCAGTACGCTCCGGACACTCAACAGCCTGTCACCATTGTTGCTAATCCATCCCTGAGCCAGCGTTATAGCAACGCGCTCGAGTTATTGGGCTACCAGGCAAAAGTGTTGGATGGCGACAATGCATTCCAGGCAGGAATAAGGAGTATTGCAAATGCAGTGGCAAACTAATCTTCCGCTCATCGCCATTTTGCGCGGTATCACGCCAGGCGAAGCGCACGCACACGTTGCGGCGTTGCTGGATGCGGGATTTGATGCGATAGAAATCCCAATGAACTCACCAGACTGGCAGCAAAGTATCGCGGCGATGGTGACCGAGTTTGGCCATCGGGCGTTGATAGGCGCGGGTACCGTTTTGAAAACCGATCAGGTTAATGAACTGGCCGCCATGGGTGGCAAACTGGTGGTAACGCCGAATACGCAGCCTGAAGTTATCCGCCGTGCGGTCGCCAGCGGAATGACAGTATGCGCGGGCTGTGCAACGGCAAGCGAAGCCTTTACCGCATTGGATGCCGGTGCTCAGGCGCTGAAAATTTTCCCTTCTTCCTCTTTTGGCCCGGATTACATCAAAGCGCTGAAAGCCGTATTACCGCCAGAAGTGCCGGTCTTTGCGGTCGGTGGTGTGACGCCTGAAAACCTGGCTATTTGGCTAAAAGCCGGATGTGTCGGTGCTGGGCTCGGTGGCGATTTATATCGGGCGGGGCAATCTGTGGAATGCACCGCTGAGAAGGCAAAAGCATTTGTTAAAGCGTATGAAGAGGCTGTGAAGCAATGAAAATCACTAAACTGACGACCTACCGTTTACCACCACGCTGGATGTTCCTGAAAATTGAAACCGATGAAGGTATTGTCGGCTGGGGTGAGCCGGTAATTGAAGGGCGAGCAAAAAGCGTTGAAGCTGCGGTACATGAGCTGAGTGAATTATTAATCGGCCAGGACCCGGCGCGTATAAATGATTTATGGCAAGTGATGTATCGCGGCGGTTTTTATCGCGGTGGGCCTATTTTAATGAGCGCAATTTCCGGTATTGACCAGGCATTGTGGGATATTAAAGGAAAAGTATTAAATGCACCTGTCTGGCAATTAATGGGCGGCCTGGTTCGCGATAAAATAAAAGCCTACAGCTGGGTTGGTGGCGATCGTCCGTCAGATGTGATCGACGGTATTAAATCACTGCGTAACATCGGCTTTGATACGTTTAAATTAAATGGCTGCGAAGAAATGGGGATTATTGATAATTCCCGTAAAATTGATGAAGCCGTGAATACCGTAGCACAAATTCGTGAAGCATTCGGTAATGAAATTGAATTTGGCCTTGATTTCCATGGCCGTGTTAGCGCGCCAATGGCAAAAGTATTAATTAAAGAGCTTGAGCAATATCGCCCGCTGTTTATTGAAGAACCGGTGCTGGCGGAACAGGCTGAATACTATCCGCGTCTTGCGGCTCAAACGCATATTCCTATCGCTGCGGGTGAGCGTATGTTCTCGCGCTTTGAGTTCAAGCGTGTGCTGGAAGCGGGCGGACTGGCGATTCTCCAGCCTGATTTGTCACACGCAGGCGGTATTACCGAATGCTATAAAATTGCCGGAATGGCAGAGGCCTATGACGTGGCGCTGGCTCCGCATTGTCCGCTCGGGCCGATTGCGCTGGCTGCCTGCCTGCATATCGATTTTGTCTCCCGCAATGCTGTGTTCCAGGAGCAAAGCATGGGCATCCATTATAACAAGGGCGCTGAATTGCTCGATTTTGTTAAAAATAAAGAAGACTTCAAAATGGATGGCGGCCACTTTATGCCATTAATGAAGCCAGGGCTTGGCGTTGAAATAGACGAAGAACTGGTTATCGAACGCAGTAAAAATGTGACTGATTGGCGTAATCCTTTATGGCGCTATCCAGACGGTTCTGTAGCCGAATGGTGATAGTTATTTTATAAACAACTAGTCATACCCAAATAAATATAAAACACCCTCTGTATATAACAGGGCATGGTGGCCGGTATTGCCATGCTCAAATTCTGGAGACAGAACACGATGGATATTTCTGTAACCGCTACAAAACCTACGCGTCGCCGTTATGTGACGCTCATTATGATCTTTATTACTGTGGTTATTTGTTATGTCGACCGCGCGAATCTGGCCGTCGCCTCTGCCCATATTCAGGAAGAGTTTGGCATTACAAAAACTCAAATGGGTTATATCTTCTCGGCTTTTGCCTGGCTCTATACTTTATGCCAGATTCCTGGCGGCTGGTTCCTTGACCGCGTCGGCTCGCGCATGACCTATTTCATCGCTATTTTTGGCTGGTCGGTGGCAACGCTATTCCAGGGTTTTGCCACCGGTTTAATGTCGCTGATTGGTTTGCGTGCAATTACCGGTATTTTCGAAGCACCCGCATTCCCGACCAACAACCGTATGGTCACGAGCTGGTTCCCGGAACATGAGCGTGCGTCTGCAGTAGGTTTTTATACCTCCGGCCAGTTTGTCGGGCTGGCGTTCCTCACGCCACTGCTTATCTGGATTCAAGAAATGTTGAGCTGGCACTGGGTGTTTATTATCACCGGTGGTATCGGCATCATCTGGTCGTTTATCTGGATTAAGGTTTATCAGCCACCGCGTGCCAGCAAAGGCATCAATCAGGCTGAACTGGATTACATTCGTGATGGTGGTGGTCTGGTTGATGGCGATGCGCCAGCCGAGAAAAAATCCCGCATTCCAATGACGGCTGCCGACTGGAAACTAGTCTTCCACCGCAAACTGGTTGGCGTGTATCTCGGCCAGTTCGCGGTTACGTCCACGCTGTGGTTCTTCCTGACCTGGTTCCCGAACTACCTGACGCAAGAAAAAGGCATTACCGCCCTGAAAGCCGGGTTTATGACTACCGTTCCATTCCTTGCCGCGTTTGTGGGTGTGCTGCTTTCTGGTTGGGTAGCAGACCGTCTGGTGCGTAAAGGATATTCGCTGGGTATCGCGCGTAAAACGCCAATCATCTGCGGTTTGCTGATCTCGACCTGCATTATGGGCGCGAACTACACCAACGATCCGGTCTGGATTATGACATTAATGGCTATCGCCTTCTTTGGTAACGGCTTTGCCTCGATCACATGGTCGCTGGTCTCTTCGTTGGCACCAATGCGTCTGATTGGCTTGACCGGTGGAGTGTTTAACTTTGTTGGCGGCTTGGGTGGGATCACCGTTCCACTGGTTGTAGGTTACCTTGCTCAGGGATATGGTTTTGCACCTGCGCTGGTTTATATCTCAGCCGTGGCACTGCTTGGCGCACTCTCCTACCTCCTGCTGGTCGGCAAAGTAGAAAGGGTGGGATAAAAACCATCAATGATTTACCCTGAGGCGTCCAATATCTCGGGGTAAATCATGACCAAACAACTCACCTTTGCACCACGTAACCACCAACTCACTAACATCAATACCTGGACACCAGATAGCCAGTGGTTGGTGTTTGATGTTCGCCCTTCTGGCGCCTCGTTTACCAGTGAAACGATTGAAAGGGTTAACGTGATGACTGGCGAAGTGGAACTGATCTATCAGGCATCGCATGGCGCGCATGTCGGTGTGGTGACCGTGAACCCGCAGCAACCCGAGCGCTATATCTTCATTCACGGCCCGGAAAACCCCGACGAAAGCTGGCATTACGATTTCCATCACCGCCGTGGTGTGGTGGTCGAAAACGGTATCGCAACCAATCTCGATGCAATGGATATTACCCCACCGTTTACCCCCGGCGCTTTGCGTGGCGGCAGCCATGTCCACGTCTGGAGCCCAGATGGTGCACGCGTGAGCTTCACCTATAACGACCATGTGATGCATGAATATGATGCGGCAAAAGATCTGCGTAACGTCGGTATTGCTCTGCCATTCGGCCCGGTGACACCTGTTAAACAGCATCCTCGGGAATATGATGGTAGCCATTATTGCGTGCTGGTAAGCCGTACTACGCCATTACCACAACCTGGAAGTGATGAAATAAACCGTGCCTATGAAGAAGGTTGGGTGGGCAACCATGGCTATTTAAAACCTGATGGCAGTCAACAGCGTTGGGCGCTGGCATTTATTGGCGATACCGTTTCAGCTAAAGGCGAGAAAGTGCCCGAGCTGTTTATCGTTGATTTGCCTGAAAACAAAGAAGCTTATTTCCAGGCGGGTTCTGAGCCAATTGAAGGAACGCCAACCTCGCTGCCTGCACCACCTGCGGGTATTACGCAAACACGCCTGACTTTCACTCATCAGCAGCGTTACCCAGGATTAGCTACCCAGCCAAGGCATTGGGTGCGAAGCAGCCCGGACGGCAGCTTACTGGCGTTCTTGATGCGCGATGATGCAGGTATTGTGCAAATGTATCTGATTTCACCAAACGGTGGGCAGCCACGCCAACTTACGCATGGGCAAGATGATATCCAGTCGGCATTTAACTGGCATCCGTCAGGGCAAGCGTTGGGCTTTGTGAGGAAGGAGCAGATTGTCTTGTGTGATTTAAACGATGGTGAAATCACGACGCCTACAGCAACCGATGGTTGTGCGCCTTCAGCGGATGCGGTGGTGTTTTCACCTGATGGCAAATACATCGCCTGGATGCAGGATGTAGACGGATTCCGTCAGTTATTTATGACGCAAACAGGGCTTTAATTACTGAACAGGCGGGATCACAGAATTGGTTGCCAGGTTCTGCTTCTCGCTTGCTTCTACTTTGGATTTTATAGACTTGTCGGTGCGGAACATATCCCACGGTAACAGAACGGTATCCATTACTGCCGTAAACGGCATATCCAGCGCGACAAAAGGTTTGTATCCCCAGCTTGTCTCGCCATCGGCCAGCATTTCGTAACTGGCACGTGTGCCGGGATAGTATCCCTCTTGCCCACCAGTGTGAGTCATCACACTTGAACATCCGCTGACTGTTAGCAATCCGCTGCCGAGAATTAATGTTGGAAGATAGCTTTTCATCATTAGTGTTGCTTATCGTTTCTGGGGGGCCATTTACGGCCAGGCTGCTCTGGTTTATATCACCCATGCAGATAATTAATATATTGCTCTTGCCACTCTGTGGCGGCTATCGCAGATAAATCCTGTTTACTACCAGGACAGTCTATGTACTGACAGCAGAAGCCGCAAAAAATTTCTTTCTGTGGCCTTGAAAAGTGCGAATAAGGACCGATTTTAGAGATGTAGTCAGAAAAAGTACGCCGTAAGGGTACTTGGTTTTAGAAGCCTGTCCATGATGGAAGGCAATGTTTGATTCTCGCTGATTTCAGGAGTTTTTATATATGCGTAATTTCGACCTATCCCCGCTTTATCGTTCAGCTATTGGTTTTGACCGTCTGTTCAATCTGCTGGAAAACAACCAAAGCCAGAGCAACGGCGGCTATCCTCCATACAATGTTGAATTAGTTGACGAAAATAACTATCGCATTGCGATTGCTGTTGCCGGTTTCGCAGAAAGCGAACTGGACATTACAGCCCAGGATAACCTGCTCGTTATTAAGGGCGCGCATGCAGATCCGCAACCAGAGCGCACTTATCTCTATCAGGGGATAGCTGAGCGCAACTTCGAACGCAAATTCCAGTTAGCGGAAAACATCCACATCCGTGGTGCTAACCTGGTTAACGGCCTGCTGTATATCGACCTGGAACGCGTGATTCCGGAAGCGATGAAACCGCGCCGTATCGAAATCAATTAATTCAGTGGGTCGCATTGTGCGGCCCAGGCAATAAAGGCTGGCTTGCCGATAGGGAGCCAATACCAGTTCGCATACTGGTAAGACTTAACTCGCTTCAAAGAAGGAGAAAACTTATGCGTAACCACGATTTATCACCTCTGCTGCGTCAATGGATCGGTTTTGACAAACTGGCTAATGCTTTACAAACAAGCACTGAAGGCCAGTCATTCCCGCCTTACAACATTGAAAAAGGCGATGACAATCATTACCGCATTACGCTTGCGCTGGCAGGGTTCCGCCAGGAAGATCTCGAAATTGAACTCGAAGGTACGCGTCTGCATGTGAAAGGGACGCCGGTTAAACCCGAAAAAGAGCCAACCTGGCTGCATCAAGGATTAGTGACTCAGCCATTTAGCCTGAGCTTCACCCTTGCTGAATATATGAAAGTATCTGGCGCGACCTTTACTAACGGTCTGCTGCATATAGATCTGGTGCGTGAAATCCCTGAAGCCGTTGCGCCAAAACGCATTGCTATCAGCGAACGTCCGGCACTCAACAGCTAAACTGAGTATCCCCTTTGAGGCCCCATTTTATGGGGCCTTTTTTGTATAGATGGAGAGGTTTTGCTCGAATCACGTCGAAGGGATAGACTGAAACCAATATTAGGTGTTCGGGGGTAAGGATGTTAGGCGAAAAGCTAGAATTTGAAGGGCTTACTGGTGTTGGTAAAGTTCAACTGGATCTGGAACCCAACCAGCAGATTTATACCTTTATTGGCGCTAATGGCGTGGGTAAAACCAAGACGCTTGAGGCACTTTTTCAGGTGCTGTTTTTTAGTCATAGGATTATGAAGGATACCCAAGGCGTTTTTAATGGAAAAAATATTGCCTTCCAACGGCTTGAATTACATTCTCCACAAAAATATATACTTAATATTAATAAGAAAATCCCCATGTTTATTACTGCGTGGTTTAAGGATTATTTTTCCCCGGTTGCACATGATAGTCCAGTAATCTTTTTGGGTGCTCAGTCTAGAGGTTTAGTTAAACATAGCTCTGGGAATAATGTGTCGGTCTTAGGTTCATTAGCGCAACGGCGTGAAAGTTATCTCTCTTCAGTTATACAAAAAATGGAATCTGATTTCGGTTCCCTTAATATGGAAACCAGTATTGAAGAGTGGTTTATCACTCTTGCGCGCTCATCTAATCCCTATCAGAAAAAAGAAGATAATCGCGATATAGAAATCAAAACGGTCATCCGACTCCTTAATCAACTTGATGAACGAATCGATCCTGATTTTCTGGAAATAAGCGGTGATGATCGCGTTAGCCTGATGATCAGCGGCCAGAAGCGAGAATTAAGCCAGCTTAGCTCGGGCTTTACGTCCATTCTTAAATTGATGCAGGCAATTGTCTCTGGTTACGGCTATTTCACCAATGAAACGAATCTACAAAAAGTGAAAGGGATTGTTCTTATCGATGAAATAGAAAGCCACCTGCACCTGACGTGGCAGGCAAACATCATCCCACTGCTGAAAAAAATATTCACTAATACAACGTTCTACATCACCACTCACTCATCAATAGTGCTTTCCCAACTAAAAGAAGGTGAAGCTTACAAACTCTATCGTGATGAAGATGGAGTAGTGAAAACCAACAAAATTGCAGCACCAAATAAAGCCGCACTTGTCGATATCATGAAAGACGTTTTCAAGGTTGATCTAAACCAGATGAAGTTAGAAAACAGCAGCGTAGATGAGCAAAAAGACGCCAAAAATAACCTTCTAAGCCTGTTAAAAAAGCAGGAGAAAAAGAAATGACAAGGAAAGTATTGCTGGATGCGAATTTGCTTATTGCCGCTTTTGATGTCAATGGAACGACTTCCCCTGAGATGAAAAAACAGGCAATAGAGCAGCTTTCAATACTTTTAGCTGACGAGGATGTAAAGCTATTTATTACACCTCTGGTACGCTATGAAGTGTTACGTGGTATCTCATGGCAAAGTCGGGAAGATTTTCTGAGTATGAAATCAACATTAAATGATTTCCCTGATTTAGATATCACTCGGGATATTTCTGAGTTATCAGCTAACTTGTTTCGTTTTGATAAGCATAAAGCTGAACAAGCTAATAACCGCGCCAGAAATCTCGATAAACGCAAATTTGATGTCTTCCACTTTTGCAGCGCCCACTGCAATGGGCTTGGTTTTTGCTCGAATGACACTGATATAGCCAAAATTGAAAGGCTCCATTGTGAGTATGTCGCGAATATAGTCGCTTAGCCCGAATGCTCCCGAGGCCCCATTTTATGGGGCCTTTTTTTGTGCTCTGTACCCCATTAACTCCTTCTCCTCTCTGCCAGAATCCCTTGTAACGATGATGTTATTCACAGGGAAATCTTCGATGAGTGGAATAGCGTTAACTGTCAGTATGTTGGCTCTGGTCGCAGTTGTCGGTTTATGGATTGGCAATATCAAAATCCGCGGCGTCGGATTTGGTATCGGTGGCGTGCTGTTCGGGGGAATTATTGTTGGCCATTTCGTCAGTGAGGCTGGGGTAAGCCTGAATGGAGATATGCTTCATTTCATTCAGGAATTCGGCTTAATCCTCTTCGTCTATACCATTGGTATTCAGGTTGGGCCTGGCTTCTTTTCCTCGCTACGCGTTTCCGGTTTACGCCTTAATCTATTTGCTCTTCTGATTGTAGTGATTGGTGCGCTGGTCACGGCACTCGTCCATAAAATCTTCGATGTTCCGCTTCCCGTGGTGCTGGGTGTTTTCTCTGGAGCGGTAACTAACACTCCAGCGTTAGGTGCAGGTCAGCAAATTTTGACCGACCTCGGCACACCTTCAGAGTTGGTCGATAAAATGGGGATGAGCTACGCGATGGCTTATCCGTTCGGTATTTGCGGGATTCTTCTGACCATGTGGTTAATTCGCATGGCATTTAGAATTAATGTCGATCAAGAAGCACAACGCTTTGATAACAGTAGTGGGCAAAACCACGCGCAACTCCAGACCATGAATATCTGTGTTGCCAACCCTAACCTTAACGGATTACCTATTCAGGAAGTGCCGGTCCTTAATAGCGACACTATTATTTGTTCGCGTTTGAAACGTGGGGAATTGCTGATGGTGCCAGCGCCTGGCACGGTTATTCAAACCGGAGATTTACTCCACCTCGTCGGCCAGGAAAAAGATCTGCACTCTGCATTGCTGGTGATCGGCCAGCAGGTGGATACCTCGCTTTCGACTCGTGGCACAGACCTGCGCGTTGAACGTGTGGTGGTGACCAACGAGAAAGTGCTCGGCAAGAAAATTCGCGATCTGCATTTAAAACAAAAGTATGACGTGGTGATTTCGCGCCTGAATCGTGCAGGTATTGAACTGGTCGCAAGCAGCAATGCCAGCCTGCAATTTGGTGACATCCTGAACCTGGTGGGCCGCCCAGAATCAATAGAAGCGGTAGCCGCTGAAGTCGGTAACGCGCAACAGAAACTCCAACAGGTACAAATGCTTCCGGTATTTATCGGCATTGGTCTTGGAGTGTTGCTTGGTTCTATCCCGCTTTTCATCCCTGGTTTCCCTGTGGCTCTACGTCTTGGGCTGGCAGGTGGGCCGCTTATTATGGCGATCATTCTTGGGCGAATTGGCAGCATCGGCAAGCTGTATTGGTTTATGCCACCGAGTGCGAATCTGGCGCTGCGTGAATTGGGGATTGTGCTGTTTCTGGCGGTCGTCGGTTTAAAATCTGGCGGTGATTTTGTCAGTACTTTGCTGCACGGAGACGGAGTGAGTTGGATTGGCTACGGAATTCTGATTACGGGAATTCCATTGCTGGTTACTGCATTGTTGGCAAGATTGCTCGCCAAAATGAATTATCTGACACTGTGCGGAATGTTGGCAGGCTCAATGACCGATCCCCCTGCACTGGCTTTTGCCAACGGCTTGCACGCAACCAGTGGAGCTGCAGCGCTCTCTTATGCCACTGTTTATCCACTGGTCATGTTCCTGCGCATTATTACGCCGCAGCTACTGGCTGTATTGTTTTGGATGTGAATTTAACTCGTTGCGATAGCCATTTCTCCATGACGTTTTTTTGCTGGAAGATGGCTATCGCCGATTACGCATTTGCTGTTACAGGGTGATAAACAAAATCATTGAGGGTGTGATTTTTATGTAATCAATTGAACTACATGATTTTTTTATTTTCAATTTTGCAAATAATAGGATGAAATAGCGATTGTAGTGCCATCGATTTTTTTGCTATAACCGACAAGTGTTCTCATCATCGTTATCGTCACCGCTTACTTTTGTTAGCGGTTTTTTTTGCGTCCAGGAGCTATCATGTTGACCCCCCAAGTTATCAGGGAGGCGACTTCTTTCGCCTTCAATAATGCCATTCTAAAAAATGAAAAAATAATTGCATATAATCTAATTGGTACTTCCATTATTAATAAGTGCAATTTGAATAACTGTCTGATTGATACATATAGAGACCATGGTAGCTATTCGGGGATAGAGGTACTTAATGGTAAGGTAGTAAACTCATTGTTTAAAATAGATGGTGACCTCTTACTATTTGAGAACTTCATCGAAAACTCAGTGTTAAATTCAAAAGGAAAATTGCATATTAAAAATGGAGTATTACAAGATTCTTTTATAAGGCTAAATTCAGGTATTTCATTGCAATTGGAAGGAGTTGAGTCTCGGTCGATTGATATTGATAATACTGGAGAGCGCTTGTCGGAATTTTCTATTAAGGGATTGCTTGTTGATTGCGTCTTACGTGGTCTGGTTACTTTCTCTGGTATTGTTAATGCGATCATCTATTCATCTGTTCTACGAAGTTGCTTTTTTGAAAACACCTCATTCGAAAGCACGGTTATAAATAAGTGTAATTTACAACGCGTAGTCTTTATGAATTGCAATCTAAAAAATACCACTTTTTCACATTGCAACATTGTTGAACGCTCATTGGTATTGGAGGGTTGTGATGTTACAGGTGCTCGTTTTCTTAACATACCTAAGGGTGCCGTTAATTTTATAAACTGTTATGGTGCTGAAAAAGTACATTTCATCAAATAGCTGAATCCATTTTATGTATTAATTTCTAAAGAAAAATCACGCACGGTCGATAATGATACACAACACGTAGAATTCTGTTGCATATCGATCTACCCTATATAAGGAAGTGTATTGTGGAAAAGAATAATATCAGCTTTAATAAAATCTCTCCATCCAGACTTGCAGTAATTGTTGAAACAAGTGGCGCCAATTTTCATATGGAAGGAAAAGATGGGCACTCCGGAAAATGGGTTATTGGTAAAGGTAAAGTTCCGGAGGTTATTATTATTCGCAAGGAAGATGATGTAAATAAATCTCAATTCGATATTATAGTTGCAGATATAGTCAAGATTCATGAAGTTGAAGGCGTAAAAGTAAATAAGAAAGTAGTGTATTTTACAAATGCTCATATTCATGGGAAAACAACTTTGAATTGGGAAGAGTTCACAGGTAACCGTTCATATGGTTCAAAAATAAAATATATTAATGTTCCAGCAGGAATTCCCACGGATATTATTGCGTCAACGTTAACTGCTAAAAGACACGCGCCAAACAGAGACATTTATACAACTGTTATGACGAGTATATATGCTCCGGAAGTTGAGGACGTTGAAGAAATCCTTACTGATGTATCTCTGAGTGAAACAGAGAAACTGACGTACATTGAAGCGCGTCGGGGTCAGGGGATGTTCCGGGTGGAATGTTTGAAAATTTATCCAGCATGCCCTGTGACTGGTGTTTCTTTCCTTCCCCTACTTAAAGCAAGTCATATCAAACCCTGGCGCGCTTGTGAGACTGGTTCAGAACGGTTGAATCCTTATAACGGGATTATGCTCGCTGCTCATATAGACGTGCTTTTCGATAATGGTTACTTGTCGTTTACCAACGATGGCTTAGTAATGCTAAGCCCATGCTTTGACAGTAAAATATGGCAAGATTTAAACATCAAAATCCAACGGGTTCGCGAATTTCATCCAAAGGCTTACACATTTCTTGAATGGCATAGAGAAAATGTATTTAAGAAGTAAAAACGAATTCAGAGCTTTTAACGAAATTGCTGCCCATTAGGGCAGCAATTATCTTATTGTTATTAAATTAGTTATCAGCAAGCTATGTTTATTCCTCATCTCTTATTCTATTCATATGTACCCGCCGCAAATGGTAATCCACCTGGTATTCGCTGGCATTTCGGAACATCACTGAATAATTCACATAGTCACCGCTGTCGCTGTATGACAGTGACGTGATGCGCAGAATGGGTGTTAGCTCATCGATATTGAGCAGTTTTGCCATTTTCTTGTCGGCCAGCACGGGTGTGAGGCTTTCGTAGTTACCACAGACGATGATGTGGCACTCATCTTCGATATAACTGAATTTAGAACCTTCCAGATGTGCGATGGACAAATTACGGAATAATTTCACCGGCATATAGCTGTCTTCAACCATCAGCGGCTTACCATCCACCGAGCGAACCCGGCGCGAGAAATAGATCCGTTCATCAATATTAATGCGTAATTGGCTGGCGATTGCTGGCGGGGCGGGCATCACATTGAACTCCAGCACGTTGCTCACCACCTCTTTGCCCTGGTTGCGCATCACCTCAATAAACCCGGTAAGATTCGTCGTTTCATGATGAACATCTTTCTTCGCTACATAAGTGCCACTGCCATGGCGGCGTACGACCAACCCCCAGCCCACCAACAAATCGATGGCTTTACGAATCGTCATACGTGAAACACCAAACTCGCCTGCCAGGCGAACTTCAGAAGGTAGCGGGCTGCCAATGTTGTAATCAGCAGAATTTAGCCGGATGCGTAACCGATCGGCGATAGATTTGTAGATCACCTGTAGACCTCTTAGCCGCTTCGAATGGGGTTTATAAAACCGTCATTTCATTAATCAAATTCATAATTTAAATGATTTTTATTTCATATTTTCATGATGAATAAGAAATTAAAAATCATCGTGTCTATTTAACTATCAAAAAGTAGACAACTTACCCCAAATAAAAACTATGAAAGCGATCACGAATCGGTGCGACGGGCAACGATAAGTCATCTGCGTCTCCCTACTCTCAGTCTCAGGCCAGCGTTAAAACCAGCGTTAAAAAATAAGGCCATTTACCCTACAGGTTGTTACGTGAGGATTTAAAAATGCTCAGTCAAATACAACGTTTTGGTGGCGCAATGTTTACCCCGGTTTTGTTGTTTCCGTTCGCCGGGATTGTCGTAGGCATCGCCATTATGTTGCGCAATCCGATGTTCGTCGGCGAAGCGCTAACCGCACCCGATAATTTATTCGCGCAAATTGTTCACATTATTGAAGAAGGTGGCTGGACGGTATTCCGCAATATGCCGCTGATTTTTGCCGTCGGCTTACCGATTGGCCTCGCTAAGCAAGCGCAGGGCCGTGCTTGCTTAGCCGTACTGGTTAGCTTTATGACCTGGAACTACTTCATTAACGCCATGGGGATGACCTGGGGCCATTACTTCGGTGTTGATTTCAGCGCCGATCCGGTGGCGGGAACCGGGCTAACCATGATTGCCGGGATCAAAACGCTTGATACCAGCATCATTGGCGCGATTGTTATCTCCGGTTTTGTCACGGCTATCCACAACCGCTATTTCGAAAAACAACTCCCCGTCTTTCTTGGCATCTTCCAGGGCAGTTCATTTGTCGTGATTGTCGCCTTCTTTGCCATGATTCCTTGCGCCTGGCTCACCCTTTATGGCTGGCCGAAAGTGCAAATGGGCATTGAGTCTTTGCAGGAATTCTTGCGTAGCGCCGGTTCGCTTGGCGTCTGGGTTTATACCTTCCTGGAACGCATTCTGATTCCAACCGGCCTGCATCACTTCATCTACGGTCCGTTTATCTTTGGCCCGGCGGTAGTTGAAGGCGGTATTCAGGTTTACTGGGCGCAGCATTTGCAGGAGTTCAGCCAGAGCACGCTGCCTCTGAAAACCCTGTTCCCGGAAGGCGGATTTGCACTGCACGGCAACTCTAAGATCTTTGGCTGCCTGGGGATTGCGCTTGCTCTGTACGCCACCTCAGCACCTGAAAACCGCGTAAAAGTTGCTGGCCTGCTGATACCTGCAACGCTCACCGCGATGCTGGTGGGTATTACCGAGCCACTTGAATTTACCTTCCTGTTTATCTCGCCAGTCTTGTTTGCCGTCCACGCCTTCCTTGCCGCAACCATGGCGACCGTGATGTACATGTGTGGCGTGGTGGGCAACATGGGTGGCGGGCTTCTCGACCAGTTCCTGCCGCAAAACTGGATACCGATGTTCCACAACCATGCATCAATGATGTTTATCCAGATTGGTATTGGCCTCGTCTTCACCGGCATCTACTTCGTGGTGTTCCGCACCCTCATCTTGCGCTTCAACCTGAAAACACCAGGGCGTGAAGACAGTGAGGTCAAGCTGTACAGCAAGGCGGATTACCAGGCATCACGCAAGCAAACCACCGCTGCGGCGACCAAAGAGACCAAACAAGGTCAGGCCGCAGGCTTCCTCGAAGCGCTCGGCGGTACCGGCAACATTCTTAGCGTCAATAACTGTGCGACTCGCTTGCGTATCACCCTCGCAGATATGGCCCTGACGCACAGTGACGACATTTTCAAAGCGCTGGGCGCCCACGGTGTGGTGCGACGCGGCAACGGTATTCAGGTGATTGTGGGCCTGCATGTCCCGCAAGTCCGGGACCAACTTGAAACCCTGATGAAAGACACTTCTTCGACCGAACTTAAATCCATGACGGAGGCAGTATCATGAAAAAATTCTCTGTAGTAGTAGCCGGTGGCGGCAGCACATTCACTCCTGGTATCGTATTGATGTTACTGGCAAACCAGCACCGATTCCCGCTGCGTGCCCTGAAGTTTTATGACAATGACGGCGCACGCCAGGAAACGATTGCAGAAGCTTGCAAAGTTATCCTCAAAGAGCAGGCTCCTGAAATCGAGTTCAGCTATACCACCGACCCGAAAGAAGCCTTTACCGATGTGGACTTCGTGATGGCACACATCCGCGTGGGTAAATACCCGATGCGTGAACAAGATGAGAAAATCCCACTGCGCCATGGCGTTCTGGGCCAGGAAACCTGTGGACCAGGCGGGATTGCCTACGGTATGCGCTCCATCGGTGGCGTATTAGAGCTGGTTGATTTCATGGAGAAATACTCGCCAAACGCCTGGATGCTTAACTACTCCAACCCGGCAGCGATTGTGGCTGAAGCGACTCGTAAACTGCGCCCGAACGCGAAGATTCTCAACATTTGCGATATGCCAATCGGCATTGAAAGCCGCATGGCGCAAATTGCTGGCCTGAAAGATCGTAAAGAGATGCGCGTACGTTATTACGGCCTTAACCACTTTGGCTGGTGGACATCAATCGAGGATAAAAATGGCAACGATTTGATGCCGAAGATCCGCGAGCATGTGGCTAAATTTGGTTATGTCCCGCCATCAGATGAGCATGGAACCGAAGCCAGCTGGAACGATACATTCTCTAAAGCAAAAGATGTGTGGGCCCTGGACCCTAGCACCTTCCCTAATACTTACCTGAAATATTACCTGTTCCCGGATTATGTGGTTGAGCACTCCAACCCGGAACACACCCGCGCCAACGAAGTGATGGAACACCGTGAAAAACACGTGTTTGGTTCGTGTAATGCCATCATTCAGGCAGGGAAATCATCAGCAGGGGAGCTGGAGATTGACGAACATGCGTCGTACATCGTCGATCTGGCGGCGGCAATTGCCTTTAATACACAAGAACGCATGCTTTTGATTGTGCCAAACAACGGTGCGATTAATAACTTTGACCCGGAAGCAATGGTTGAAATTCCATGTCTGGTTGGGAAAAGTGGGCCGGAGCCACTGGTTGTCGGCAATATTCCGCAGTTCCAGAAAGGGTTGATGAGCCAGCAGGTGGCGGTCGAAAAACTGGTGGTTGAAGCCTGGGAAGAGCGCTCATACGTGAAGTTATGGCAGGCGATTACGCTGTCGAAAACCGTGCCAAGTGCATCGGTTGCCAAAGCGATTCTTGATGATTTGATCGTAGCGAACAAAGAGTACTGGCCTGAACTGAAATAAGTTTTGTTGAGTGTGGGTCACCCTCTCCCATAGGGAGAGGGTTGAGGTGAGGGTGGGCTTGTTACTTCGCTTTCGCCAGATATTGCGCCATCTCCGCTTCTGGCACCATGCCGCCGCCTGTCGCCCAAACGATATGAGTAGCATTTTGCAGTTGCTGCGCGGTGAAGCCATGCATCTGCTGGTAAGCCGTATCTGCACTTACGTGCAGCGGGCCTGGCATTCCTGCTAATGCTGAAGGCTCAAGACGAATATTTTCTTCTTCCGCAAGCCAGCCGAGCAACCGGTACATGGTCTGGTCTTCAAGAGTATAAAAACCATCGAGTAACCGTTGCATTGCGCGCCCAACAAACCCGGATGCACGCCCCACCGCCAGGCCATCAGCGGCAGTAACATTATCAATACCCAAATCTTGCACGGATATCTCATCATGCAGGCCGGTATAAACCCCCAGCAGCATACAAGGCGAATGCGTCGGTTCTGCAAAGAAGCAGTGAACGTTATCACCGAACGCCATTTTCAGACCAAATGCCACACCACCAGGCCCACCGCCCACGCCGCACGGCAGGTAAACAAACAGCGGGTGTTCTTTATCCACAACGCGACCTTGCTGGGTAAACTGGTCTTTTAAGCGCTGACCGGCAACTGAGTAGCCGAGGAAAAGCGTGCGGGAATTCTCATCGTCGATAAAGAAACAGTTAGGGTCGGATTCAGCCGCTTTGCGACCTTGTTCAACGGCAACACCGTAATCTTGCTCGTATTCCACAACCGTCACGCCATGGCTACGCAGTTTGGCTTTTTTCCACGCTCGGGCATCGGCAGACATATGTACGGTGACATTAAAGCCAATGCGCGCGCTCATGATGCCGATGGATAACCCCAGGTTGCCGGTTGAACCAACTGCGATGCTGTATTGGCTAAAGAAAGCTTTAAATTCAGGTGATAGCAGTCTGGTGTAATCATCTTCGGTGGTCAGTAAACCGGCTTCGATTGCCAGTTTTTCGGCATGAGTCAGGACTTCATAAATCCCGCCACGCGCTTTGATGGAACCTGAAATTGGCAGATGGCTGTCCTTTTTCAGCAGCAACTGGCCGCAGATTTTCTGATTAAACTCTTTTTCCAGGCGTTTTTGCATTGCTGGAATGGCGACCAGTTCGGACTCGATAATGCCGTTAGTCGCAGCGGTTTCCGGGAATGCCTGCGCCAGATAAGGCGCAAAACGCGTCAGGCGTGCATGGGCATCCTGCACATCTTCGGCGGTCAGCCCCACGTACGGTAAGCCTTCGGCGAATGTTGTGGTTTCCGGGTTAAACCAACGGGTTTCTTGCAAATCAATCAGATCGCGAACCAGCGGAAACTGTTGAATCAATGTGTTTATTTCAGCGTTTTTCATAAGACAATCTCTTTGCGCTTAGATGATAAAGGAAAGCAGGAACGTCGCGCCCAGTGCTAACAGAGAGGCGATAAAAGTCGCCGTTGTATAGTATTTGAATGTTTCGTTAAGCGTTGCGCCGCAATATTGCTTCACCAGCCAGAACAGTGAGTCCGTGACGATGGTGCAGCCAATTGCGCCGGAGCCAATAGCAATGGTGATAATTTCCGGGCTGACGTTGGGATAAAGCGGCAGCATCGGTGCCACAATCGCGGTTGCGCCCATCATAGCCACTGTTGCAGAGCCTACAGCCGCATGCAAAATCAGGGCGACCAGCCATGCCAGCAGGATCGGGTGCATATGCAAATTGGAGAGCAACACCGCCAGCGAATCTGCCAGGCCACTGGTTTTCAGAATGGCGTTAAACGCACCGCCCGCACCGATAATCAGCAAAATGTTGGCGATAGAACCAAAGCCATTCTCGGTATGGGTTAACAGTTGGCTCATGCCGATATGCTGGCGTAATCCAAGCACGTAATAGGCGACAAACACCGCAATAAACATGGCTGTGATTGGGTTGCCGATAAACTCCAGCAGTGTATATAACGCCCCTCCTTTCGCCATATTCAGCTCGGCGAGGGTTTTGATCAGCATCAGGCCAATCGGCAGTAAAATCGTAAACAGCGTCGCGCCCAATGAAGGCAGCGTTTCTTCGTTACGCACTTTCAGGTCAGAAAATTCAGCAGGGACCGCTTTAAACGGCAGACGATTTCCAACGATTTTCAGGAACAGCGGCCCGCCGACTAACGATGCGGTTAAACCCACCAGTAAACCATACACAATCACTGTGCCGACATCCGCACCCAGTTTGTTGGTGACAAACATCGCCGCTGGGTGTGGCGGAACCACGCAATGCACTGCCATTAACGCAGTACACAATGGAATAGCCAGTTTCAGCAAAGAGGTATTGGTCTTTTTGGCGATAGAAAATGCCAGCGGAATCAGCAACACCACTCCAACCTCTACGAACAGCGTGATACCGCAAATCAAACCGACTAAAACCATAATCACGTCAGCCGATAACCATCGACAACGCTGTAACGCCAGGCCAATTCGTTCGGCACCGCCTGACACTTCCATCATCTTGCCCAGAATCGTGCCAAGGCCAATGACCGCCGCGAGGAAGCCCAACGTACTGCCAATGCCGTTTTCAATGGCGTTCACCATATCCAGCGGGCTCATACTCATCATGGTGCCGACAAAAAAACTGGCCAGCAACAAAGCGAGGAAAGGGTGAAACTTCAGTTTTACGATGGTAAAGACGATTAAAATTATGCTGCTGAGCAGCGTTCCCACAACCCAAATCTGAGATTCCATACCCACCTCACTCTGCGATTTATCTGCCACTATTGGATAAAAATTGCTCCTGGCTGACAAACGATATAAATAGCATCTCAGATGAGCCAGATTGAGGCAAAAGAGTGATTCAGGTCGAAATCAGGGGTGTTAAATTGATGTTGGTTCGATTTTTCACATCTTAAAACGACGTTTTCGAGGGCGTATTTTACAATGTCGCCATGATTTATCTTTCAGGAAAGCGCTATGGACCCGATTCGTGAAGTCAGAAACCGCCTGCTCAACGGCTGGCAGCTATCAAAACTCTACACATTTGAAGTCGCAGCTCGGCATCAATCCTTCGCGCTGGCAGCGGCAGAGCTTTCGCTAAGTTCGAGCGCGGTCAGCCATCGGATTAATCAGCTTGAGCAGGAGTTGGGGATCCAGCTGTTTGTGCGTTCACACCGTAAAGTTGAGTTAACACATGAAGGAAAACGAGTTTTTTGGGCGCTGAAATCATCGCTGGATACGTTAAATCAGGAGATCCTGGATATCAAAAACCAGGAGCTGTCGGGCTTACTGACTATTTATTCGCGTCCTTCAATTGCTCAGTGTTGGCTGGTGCCGATTTTGGGCGATTTTACGCGGCGCTACCCTTCCATTTCACTGACCATTCTCACTGGCAACGACAACGTGAATCTGCAACGTGCTGGAGTCGACCTGGCGCTTTATTTTGACGATGCCCCTTCATCACAGCTAACCCATCATTTTCTGATGGATGAAGACATCTTGCCGGTTTGCAGTCCGGAATACGCACAGCGATTCGAATTGCATAATAAACCAGAGTTCTTACGAAACTGTACGCTGCTACATGACCGCCAGGCGTGGAGTAACGATTCGGGCACGGACGAATGGCATAGCTGGGCGCAACATTTTTCCATCGATTTACCTTCATCTTCAGGCATTGGATTTGATCGTTCAGACTTAGCTGTTATTGCCGCCGTAAACCAGATAGGTGTGGCAATGGGGCGCAAAAGGCTGGTGCAAAAGCGCCTGGATCGCGGCGAGTTAGTTGCTCCATTTGGTGATATGACGTTGAAATGTCATCAACATTATTACGCAACCACGCTACCCGGGCGGCAATGGCCAAAAATTGAAGCATTTATTCACTGGCTGCAATCACAAGTTTAATTTGGTGCTGTCACAGCGTTGTTTCATGTGCGGGACGAACTCCGAAAAATGAGTCTGTTGTAACTTTCAGTTGATGCCTTCCGTCAATTTATGTATTTTTATGCAAATTAAATGCATAACTAAATAACTTTTCGGAGTGCAAAATGTTCAGGAAATTAGTTAAATCAGTTGTTTTCGCCGGGTGCATGTTGTTCTCCGTTGTCTCTTCCGCTTATGCCGCGCAGCAGACTTATGTTGTGGGCTCTGGTGGTACGTACCGCCCGTTTGAATTTGAAAACAGCCAGAAACAGCTGGAAGGTTTTGATATCGATATCATCAAAGCTATCGCCAAAGCAGAAGGCTTTGATATCAAACTGGTTAATACACCGTGGGAAGGAATTTTTGCCACGCTGAACTCCGGCGACCGTGACATCATTATTTCTGGCATCACCATCACCGATAAACGCAAAGCGATGGTTGATTTCTCCGCGCCATATTTCCCGGCAGAGCAGTCCATCGTGGTACCCAATGACTCCAAAGTGGATTCCGTTAACGCGCTAAAAGGTAAGAAAGTCGGCGTGGTGAACTCTAGCGCAGGCGATACTGTCGTGTCCGATACGCTGGGTAAAAACAGCACTGATATCAAACGCTTTGATAATACGCCGCTGATGCTGCAAGAACTTGCTGAAGACGGCATAGACGCGGCAGTTGGCGATGTGGGTGTGGTGAAGTACTACATCAAATCTCACCCGGAAAAAGCGTTGAAAGCGGTTAAAGATGACAAATTCGAACGCCAGTATTTCGGTATTGCCGTAGCGAAAGATAACCAGGAACTGCTGGGTAAAATCAACGCAGGCCTGAAGAAAATCGTCGCCGACGGGACCTACGCAAAAATCTATTCCACGTGGTTTGATAGCAACGTTCCAACTCTTCCCGCTGAATAATTTGCGATACCCGTTAGCATTCGAGTTGCAGCCAACACCCCTGCAGCTTGAAGGATAATGGGTATATGACTTGGGGCCGTTTCGGCCCCAACAAGGACAGGTATGACCGGATTTCGCTGGGAGATAATCTCAGAATACGCGCCGCTATTTATGCAAGGCGCGATCATGACCATCAAGTGCACCATCATCTGCGTTATTTTAGGCACCACATGGGGCTTGCTGCTTGGTCTGGGCCGCATGGCGCATGCCGAAGATGGCCCGTGGAAACACGTGCTGCGTTATGCGGTGCAGTGGCCGGTGCGCGTTTACGTCAGTGCGTTCCGTGGCACACCACTGTTTGTGCAAATCATGGTGGTTCACTTTGCGCTGGTACCGCTGTTTATCAACCCGCGTGATGGCATGTTGGTGACCAGTGGGCTGATGTCGGTGGATTTTGCCCGTGCACTGCGCTCTGAATATGGCGCATTTCTCTCGTGCGTGGTGGCGATTACGCTCAACGCCGGGGCTTATGTCTCTGAGATTTTCCGTGCGGGTATTCAGTCTATCGATAAAGGCCAGATGGAAGCTTCCCGCGCTTTAGGTATGGGCTGGGGCAAAACGATGCGCAAAGTGATTTTGCCGCAGGCATTCCGCCGGATTCTGCCGCCGCTAGGTAATAACGCTATCGCCATTGTGAAAGATTCTTCACTGGCTTCAGCGATTGGCCTTGCAGATTTGGCCTACGCCGCACGTACCGTCTCTGGCGCTTATGCGACTTATTGGGAACCGTACCTGACGATCTCGCTGGTGTATTGGGTGCTGACGTTCATGCTCTCGCTGATGGTGCAACACATGGAAAAGAGGTTTGGCAAAAGTGATTCACGTTAAGGATTTACAGAAACAATTTGGCAAAACCCATGTGCTGCGTGGCATTTCCTGTGATATCGCGCCACAGGAAGTGGTGTGTGTGATTGGTCCGTCCGGTTCCGGTAAGAGTACCTTTCTACGCTGCCTGAACGCGCTGGAAAAGCCGGATGGTGGTGAGGTTATGGTGAACGGTTTTGCCGTACACGACCCAAAAACTAACCTCAACACGCTGCGCGAAAGTATTGGCATGGTATTCCAGCGTTTTAACCTGTTCCCACATATGACAGTGCTGGAAAACCTGACGATGGCGCCGATGTCGCTTAAAGGTTTATCGAAGGCTGAAGCCGTGTCGCGTGCGGAAAAACTGCTGCAAAAGGTTGGGTTGATAGACAAAATCGACGCCTGGCCGTCAAGTCTTTCCGGTGGGCAGCAGCAGCGTGTGGCGATTGCCCGTGCGCTGGCAATGGAGCCGTCGATCATTCTGTTTGATGAGCCAACTTCAGCACTCGACCCGGAACTGGTAGGTGAAGTGCTAGCCGTGATGAAACAGCTGGCTCTGGAAGGAATGACGATGGTTATCGTCACTCACGAAATGGGGTTTGCCCGTGAAGTGGCAGATCGCGTGGTGTTTATTGATCAGGGTGTGATTCAGGAGCAGGGACCACCGTCGCAACTGTTTAGCAACCCGACTAACCCACGTACCAAAGAGTTTTTGAGTAAAGTGCTTTAAGTTGGATAGTGTCGGGTAGCGCTACGCTTACCCGACCTACGCTTGCGTTTCACCTTCTCGGGTTGAGCGGAAATTACACCGCTTCACCATGCCGCTGAAACTTATGCGACAACGGAAGCCAGCAAAACAAAATCATCACACCCATCGCGGTCATCAACATACCGAGGCTGAATTGCCCGGTTTGTGGCAGCAACGCAGAAAACCACGCCATTGCACCAGAACCGATATTTTGTAGCCCCCCAACCAGCGCGCCCGCGGTACCTGCGAGGAATGGGAACGGCTCCATTGCGCCGCTGGTCGCCAGTGGGAATAACATCCCTGCACCGAAGAAGAACAGCGCGGCTGGCACCAGTAATGTCCAGATGTTCATAATTCCAAGCCAGCCTGGAATCCACATTAAAATGCCGGCAAACAGGCAGCTCAATACGGCTTGCCACATCAATGAAGAGAAGCGCGCATTCTCCCGGCCAGCATACCAGGAGCCAAAGAAGGCTGCTGGGATAGGGAGAATAAACAGAATACTCACTACTACGCCATTGAGCCCAAGAACGCCGCCCATCAATACACCGGAACAGGCTTCAAATACGGCTACGCCTGCCAGTCCACCGACCAGCATCAGCAGATAACAATTAAACGAACCGCTGCCTAGTAAGGCTTTATAGCTCGTAACCAGTCGTTGAGGTTTAGCCTGAACCGGGCGCGTTTCAGGTAACCAGCGCAACATGCAGAAGGTGACAATGGTGCAAAGCACCAGCAAGAAGCCGTAGCAAGCACGCCAGCCCCATACGGAATCAAGCATCCCGCCGATGACCGGAGCCAATAGCGGGCTGACCAGAATCCCCATATTCAGCAGACTGTTGGCTGAACGGAGCGATGCACCTTCGTAAAGGTCACGCGGCATGGTTCGTGCCATCACACCTGCAACGCCTGTCCCCATTCCCTGCAACGCACTGGCAATCACCAGAGCCGTTAAATTAGTGGTGAACAGAGCCCAAAGTGTGGCGAGGATGAAAATACTCATCCCGGTGAGAATGACCGGGCGGCGGCCGATGCGGTCTGAGATCGGCCCGTAGACAAGTTGCGACACGCCATAGGTCAGCAAATACGCCGCCATCACTTGCTGAATTGCCCCACTGCGCACGCCGAAGTCGTGAGCCATATCGGGAATTGAAGGGATATAAATGGTTTGCGTCATTTGCCCGACAGCAACCAGCAGAATCAACATCATCAGCAGGTGAATATTGGCTAACTTTTTCATTTTCTCAGGTGTTATTTGTGGTGTAGATGCCAATCGTCAGTTTATAAAACTGACTACGCCAAAAAATCGAGAGGAATCTACCACACAAAGACGATGAAACCCTATGGCCTGACACCTTTTGAATGAGAGATAAATTGGCAGCATGTAAAGCCTGAACGGCAATTTATGTTGCCAGCGAAACGGCAACAGAGGTTTATAAAAAGGAGGCGGTTTCCCGCCTCCTTTTGGTGCGACTTGAAGACGATGAATTACTTGAAGTATTTCATGGCGACCTCAAGCAGTTGCAGTAACGCAACCATGAGTTTCAGAAACGCAATAGCCAGTCCCATCAAGCCCATACGCTTTCTCCTGTTACCAGGAGCACTTTCAGCAGACGAGCCTTTCCGCTGCCTGTAGCCTGCTGAATTTGTTGAGGTGATCCGATGTGCTCCACTGAGGTTAAGGCACTGACGGCACCACCCGTTTCAGCCAGGACTTAAATTGCGCGGCGGTTTGCGGCCTCAGAGCACATCACATTCAACACAATCAGTATACCCATTATACTGTATAAATAAACAGTAAAAAGATGAAAATGCGAACAGCTTCGCAAGCCATAGATTTATGCGTTGTTCACATTAGCAGCAAGTATTTGCACCACGGTGGGTTTCGTCGTATATTTTGGAGGTTGATGTGATCTGGTGTGCGAAGCAGTAAAAGCACTAGTAGCAAAAACAAAAAACCTCGCCTCACCAGCGGGGTTTTTTGTTTTTGTAGGTTCTGAAATTGACTGAGTTCTAAAACCCGTGGGGAACGGATTGCCCGAAGCCATCGCCGCTGTCAGTGCTGTTATCCTGCCGTCCTCGTGCTTCCAGCCTGTCTGCACGCATTTTCTCGCTTATTTCTCTGCGCTGCTCAGTGGTTAAATTTTCACGGCCATAATACTGATCCGGATATTGCGAGCGCATGATTAATGCCTCGTTAGTCTCTGCCGGGCTAATGGTTTTATGCCCGTCATAGCCTGAGGTATCAGTCGATGAACAGCCAATCACGGCAAGTGGGATAAGCACTATCAGAGCAAATTTGTAAGCCATATCTCTTCCTGAAGCAGCACGATGGTAAGCGTATTCACGCAGCGTATCATGGTTAGTTTAGCTGCGACTGCCTGGCGTCACACGATTTGGCGAAATGTTTAAACACACTCTTTCAAACGACTTTCCTCACCGGTTTTCATTTGCGAATTACCCTTAATAAGCTTGCTAATGATTCATAAACTGAATACTGGAGAGAAAAATGACTAAGCATTGTTTTTCCGCTTTGCTGCTCAGCGCATTGCTGCTGAGTGCTGGTTCTATGGCGACGGCAGCTGAAAATGTTATCAGACCGGTGCGTGGCATTATCGATGCTGTGAATGGTAATACGCTCAAAATCACCACGCGGCAGGGGGAGAAGCTCGATGTCGCACTGACCGATCAAACTAAAGTGAATAGTGTCAGCGAGGCAAAAGTAAGTGATATCAAACCTGATAGTTTTGTTGGCACAGCGGCGGTGCAGCAGGCTGATGGCACGCTGAAAGCGTTAGAAGTACATGTATTCGCACCGAGTTTGCGGGGATCGGGTGAAGGGTTTAACCCTTTTGAGTCTGCCGACGGCAATGTAAACACCATGACCAACGGTACGGTCGGAAAACTGGTTAATAGTCATGGCCGTACGATGACGGTGAAGGTTAAAGATCAGGAAAAAACAGTCATTGTTCCGGATGACGCTCCGGTCGTGCTGATTACCCCAGCGGATAAATCACTGTTGAAACCAGGTACTAAAGTCGTTTTACATACCACGAAAGATGACAAAGGTCAGTTGGTTGCACGCGGTATATCCGCTGGTAAAGATGGCCTGACACCGCCGATGTAAATGCAGAGTTTTTCGCCCTGGCAATGAGCCAGGGCGAGATACAGCCAAATCCAATGCTTAAGACAGTGGGCTCAGCGTAATTTCTACGCGGCGGTTCTGCGCTTTGCCTTCAGCCGTGCTGTTGCTGGCGATTGGATTCGCCGGGCCTGCACCTGTGGTACGCACACGGTTTGCTGCCACACCTTGGGTGATCAGCGCGCTACCCACACCATCTGCACGCTGCTGGGAAAGCTTCATATTCAGCTCCTGGCTGCCGGTGCTGTCAGTGTAACCCACGATGTTAACCGCAGTTTTTGGGTATTCTTTTAATACCATTGCCACGCCGGTCAGGGTATTCGCACCAGCCGGTTTCAGTGTTGCGCTGCTGCTGTCGAAGGTGACATTGTTTGGCATGTTAAGCACGATGTTGTCGCCACTACGCGTCACACTCACGCCTGTTCCCTGCATTTTTTCGCGAAGTTTCGCTTCCTGCACATCCATGTAATAACCGACGCCACCACCTAATGCAGCACCTGCTGCGGCACCAATCAAAGCGCCTTTGCCGCGATCTTTTTTCGATGAGGAGAGAGCGCCAACGCCTGCGCCTACCAGCGAGCCAATACCGGCTCCAATGCCTGATTTCCCTGCTTCACGTTCGCCGGTGTAAGGGTTGGTAGTACAACCAGAAACTGCTAACGTGCCGCAAACAATGGCGGCAATCATCATGACGCGTTTTTTCATCTCATTTCCTTTGTGAATTTAATAACTCAACCGCGACTTCAGCGGCGGTTGATTATGCCGTGTGAATGTGTAGAAATTTCTATAGAGTCGTCTGAATTTGTAAACAAAATATTGAGTGGCCATCAGGCCGCCACCTGCACAACACCTGCAAATAAGGGAGCCCGAATTGGCTAACGCATTCTCATCAAACAAGAAAATTCTAACTGCCGCACACTGGGGCCCGATGATCGTTGAAACTGACGGAGAGCGAGTTCTCGCTTCCAGAGGGGCATTGGAAACTGGGCATGAGAATTCATTGCAAAGCGCAGTTCCAGACCAGGTACACAGTAAAGCTCGTGTGCAGTATCCCATGGCCAGGAAAGGTTTTCTTGTCTCACCCGAGGCACCACAAGGTGTGCGGGGTGAAGATGAGTATGTGCGCATCAGCTGGGATGAAGCGCTCCAGTTGATTCACCAGCAGCACCAACGCATTCGCAAGACTTATGGAGCAGCGTCTATTTTCGCGGGTTCCTACGGCTGGCGCTCCAATGGGGTGCTTCATAAAGCGTCTACGTTATTACAGCGTTATATGAATCTGGCGGGCGGCTATACCGGGCATTTGGGGGATTATTCCACCGGTGCGGCACAAGTCATTATGCCGTATGTGGTTGGATCAAATGAGGTTTATCAGCAGCAAACCAGCTGGCCGTTGGTGCTTGAGCATAGCGATGTGGTGGTGCTGTGGAGCGCCAACCCATTGAACACACTAAAGATTGCCTGGAACGCCAGCGACGAACAGGGCGTGAAGTTTTTTGAGCAACTGAAAAACAGCGGTAAAACCGTGATCGCCATTGATCCGATGCGATCGGAAACGGTGGATTTCTTTGGTGAAAATGCCCAGTGGATTGCTCCAAATATGGGAACTGATGTCGCGCTGATGTTGGGTATCGCGCATACGCTGGTTAAACACGGCTGGCACGACACAGACTTCCTGGTGCGCTGTACTCATGGCTACGAAAAATTCGCCGCTTATCTGACGGGTGAAACCGATGGCCAGCCGAAAAACGCCGAATGGGCGGCGAAGATTTGTGGTGTGCCGGTGCAAACCATTGAATATCTGGCGCAGGTGTTTAGCCGCAATCGCACCATGCTGATGTCGGGCTGGGGGATGCAGCGCCAGCAGTATGGTGAGCAAAAGCACTGGATGCTGGTCACGCTTGCAGCGATGCTGGGGCAAATTGGTACACCGGGCGGCGGTTTTGGTTTGTCTTATCACTTTGCGAACGGCGGCAACCCGACGCGACGCGCGGCGGTGCTGGGTTCAATGCAGGGAACGGTGGCAAACGGTACAGATGCTGTCGAAAAAATCCCGGTGGCACGCATTGTTGAGGCGCTGGAAAACCCAGGTGGCGAGTATCAGCACAATGGGCAGCAAAAAATATTCCCGGATATTCGCATGCTCTGGTGGGCGGGTGGCGGCAATTTTACCCACCATCAAGATACCAATCGTCTAATAAAGGCCTGGCAGAAACCGGAGTTGGTCGTTATTTCCGAATGCTTCTGGACGGCGGCCGCAAAACACGCAGATATTGTGTTGCCGATCACCACATCGTTTGAGCGTAATGATTTAACGATGACCGGTGATTACAGTAACCAGCATTTAGTGCCGATGAAGCAGGTCGTTTCCCCACAAGGGGAGGCGCGCAATGATTTCGATGTTTTTGCCCAACTCAGTGCATTGTGGGAAGAGGGCGGTGAAGCCCGTTTTACGGAGGGAAAAACCGAGCTGCAATGGCTGGAAGAGTTCTATGACATTGCGCGCAAGCGCGGTGCGACACAGCAGGTCGAACTGCCGGAATTTAAACAGTTCTGGGAAGCTAACCAACTGATAGAAATGCCGGAAAGTGAAAAGAACGCCGGATTTATCCGTTTCGCTGATTTCCGCCATGATCCGCAGGCTAATCCATTAAAAACACCAAGCGGAAAAATCGAAATTTACTCCGAGCGTATTGCCAGTTTTGGTTACGCTGATTGCCCTCCGCATCCGACCTGGCTTGCGCCAGACGAATGGCAAGGCAATGCGCAGTCCGGCCAGCTTCAACTGCTTTCATCTCATCCGGCACACCGCCTGCACAGCCAACTCAACTATGCGGCATTGCGTGACAAATATGCGATTGCCGGGCGTGAGCCGTTAACGTTGCATCCAAAAGATGCGGCTGAACATGGCATTGCGGATGGTGATTTAGTGCGTGTCTGGAATGCGCGTGGGCAGGTGCTGGTGGGTGCGCTGGTAACAGAAGGCATCAAGCCTGGAGTAGTCTGTATTCACCAGGGGGCGTGGCCGGATTTAGACGATGAAAAGCTGTGTAAAAACGGTGCGGTGAATGTGCTGACCCTCGATATTCCGACTTCGCGTCTGGCAAATGGCTGTGCTGCAAACTCGTCTCTGGTGTGGGCCGAAAAGTATCTCGGCCCGGTACCGGAAGTTACGGCATTTGTTCCGCCTGCCAGCTCATAATCCAGGTCGGGTGGTGCGTTTCGTTTTGCCAGGCGCTTTCTTCAATGCGAAAGCCCTGGTGATGGTAGAAATGTACTGCCCGATGATTCTTCTGGTAAACCTCAAGGCTTAGTGAGGGATAAAGCGCTTTGACGTGCTCCATTAACGCTTGCCCGATTCCTTTGCCAATAAACGGTTCGCTAACAAATAGTGCGCCAATAAATAGCGAATCCAGCACGCTAATAAATCCCACCATTTTGTCCTGGTGCAGATAAACCCAGGTCGCAGATTGCGGAATATAGACATTCCGTACGATGGACTCACTTTCGTGCCAGTAATTTTCGCTAATAAATGGATGAGCCTGAATCGTGCTGGCAAGCCAGATTTCAATCAGTTCATCCATTTCACCAGGCTGTAAGCGGCGAATCATTTGAGATTATCGGGGTGGCAGAAGCAAGTGGTGACGTGGTCATTGACCAGCCCGCAGGCCTGCATAAATGAGTAGCAAATGGTTGACCCCACAAACTTAAAGCCGCGTTTTTTCAGCGCTTTTGATAACGCGTCGGAAGCAGGGGTGGTGGTAGGGATTTCTGCAAGCGTTGCGGCCTGCGTAATCTGCGCCTGGTTATCGACAAACGACCAGACAAACTCCGGGAATTTCTCACCGTTGGCTTCCATCGCCAGATACGCTTTCGCGTTATTGATGATGGCTTCTATTTTCCCGCGATGGCGGATAATACCGGCATCCTGTACCAGTTCGTCGACATCTTCCGGTTGCAGTAAAGCCACGGCTTGAGGATCGAAATTTTTAAAGCAGCGACGGTAGTTTTCGCGTTTTTTCAGCACGGTTATCCATGATAAACCGGCCTGTTGTCCTTCAAGGCAAATCATCTCAAACAGGTGTTGCCCGTCAGTCATCGGCACACCCCATTCCTTATCGTGGTACTCGATATAGAGCGGGTCATTGGATACCCATCCACAACGCAGCATACGTCTCTCCTTTGATGAAATTTCTCGTGCCAACTTGACGTGCGAAATAAAGCGACAATAGTTAATTCAGGGCCATCTTGATACACCATGAGTTATTTAGGGGTTATCCGCAAGCCCGACAAAAAGACTAATAATATCGCCGGATTTGGCTCTTTTCTGGAGTCGTTTTGATGATCAAAATTATACGCAGTGGTCGCCGTGTCACTTTCTCCACGGTGCTGGCTTTGTGTTGCCTGTCACACGCTACGAATGTATTTGCCTGGCAACAAGAATATGTCGCCGAAGAAACTTCGGGCGAAGCGCAGGATCGTTACACTTGGGACAGTAATCGCCAACCAAGCTACAACGATATTCTCGCAGAAAGGATTAATTCTTCTTTTACCTCCCAAAACCAGGAGGGGCTGATGCTCGTTTCTGGTAACGATAATATTAGCGCTGATACCTCACGTTTGGGCATCGGCTGGAATATCTCTTTGCCTGGCAATATCACAACCGGCCCGACAGCAAAATACAGTTGGGATGGCACAACGCCCGGGATTTATAACGAGTATGGCGACACGGCTGTCGCAGCGCGCTTTACCGATCAGCTCTGGCATGCCAGCGTCTCTACTGTGGGTTGGCGTCTGGATTCGTCGGTCGGCTATCTGCGCCCGTGGGCCCAGGTTAGCTATAACCATCAATATGGTGAAAATCTCTGGAAGGCACAGTCAGGACTGCGAACAAATGTCGTGACGAGTCAGGATGCGAGCTGGATGGATGTGACCGTGGGTGCCGATATGCCAATTGGTAAAAATATGGCAGCGTTTGCTTCTATGTCGCAAGCCGAAGGATTAACGACGGGTGAGGCATATATATATAACGTTGGCGTCAGTGCGCGTTTTTGATCATTAACGTAACCTTCAATTGATATATTTAACATTTAATAATCAGTGTTTACGCACCTTATATTGATAGTAATTACTAACGTTATTCATTTTTGAATCAACGTCCAGGCCATTCATACCCTCTCAGGTGCATTTCATTCCGGCCTGAGTGCACTTCATGCCTTTTTCTCCTGGAATAAAATGCACTTCGTTACTCTTGGCAGCAGAAGATTTCTCTTAAATTTTGCGGACATCTGCCATGAATAATTCTACCTACAACCGTACTCGTTGGTTAACTCTGATCGGCACCATCATTACCCAGTTTGCATTGGGTTCCGTTTATACCTGGAGCTTGTTCAACAGCGCACTGTCGCAAAAGCTGGGTGAGCCAATCAGCCAGGTGGCATTCTCCTTCGGTTTACTCAGCCTTGGCCTTGCGATTTCTTCCTCTGTTGCGGGTAAATTGCAGGAACGTTTTGGTGTACGAAAAGTAACGATGGCGGCAGGTGTGCTGCTGGGTGTTGGTTTCTTCCTTACCGCCCACTCCAACAATCTGCTGATGTTGTGGTTGAGTGCGGGTGTGCTGGTGGGCCTGGCAGATGGTGCAGGTTACCTGTTAACGCTTTCCAACTGCGTGAAATGGTTCCCTGAGCGTAAAGGTCTGATTTCCGCATTTGCCATTGGCTCTTATGGCCTCGGCAGCCTGGGCTTCAAATATATCGACAGCCATTTGCTGGCGACCGTCGGCCTGGAAAGCACCTTCATGATCTGGGGTGGCCTGGCGATGGTGATGATTCTGTTCGGTTCAATGCTGATGAAAGATGCGCCATTGCAGGAAGTTAAAACCGCAAATGGTGTGGCTGAAAAAGATTACACCCTGGCTGAATCCATGCGTAAACCGCAGTATTGGATGCTGGCAGTAATGTTCCTGACAGCTTGCATGAGTGGCCTGTACGTGATTGGTGTGGCGAAAGATATCGCACAAGGCATGGTGCATTTAACTGCTGAATCTGCGGCAAATGCGGTAACCGTTATCGCCATTGCTAACCTGAGTGGCCGCCTGGTGTTGGGTATTCTGTCCGATAAGATTGCTCGTATCCGCGTTATCACTATCGGTCAGGTCATTTCTTTAGTCGGTATGGCTGCACTGCTATTCGCTCCACTTAATGAAGTGACTTTCTTTGCCGCGATTGCCTGCGTAGCGTTTAACTTCGGCGGTACTATCACCGTTTACCCATCACTGGTGAGCGAGTTCTTTGGTCTGAATAACCTGACTAAAAACTACGGTGTGATTTACTTAGGCTTCGGTATTGGCAGCATTTGTGGTTCGATTATCGCTTCCATCTTCGGCGGCTTCTACGTGACCTTCTGCGTCATCTTTGCCCTGCTGATTTTGTCTCTGGCGATTTCAACTACCATCCGCACTCCAGCGCGCGAAGTTTATCAAGAAGCTCACGCTTGATAGCGAGCCATTAACGCCGCAAACCATGCCGCCGGGACGTTGTACGGCGGCATCATTAATTGTGAAATCCCCTGCTCTATAATGCCTTCAGCTTGTGCTTTTAAAATCTCATTTCCCCGCTGTAACCCTGCCAACTGAATACGTTTTTCTATCAAATAGACTCGAGCAAAGTGCGGGTCGTAGAGCAAAATTTCACGCGTGTTATCGATGATGTCAGCCAGTTTGATGGTTTGCGCTTCCTGGCTTGCGTTGGCGGTATGCAGGAAGTGAGCACGTTTACGATGCATGCGATTGGTGCCGGGGAGTTGTTCAGGGTTGGTAACCATTGCCACCAAAGTCGCCACATCCGGGCCAAAGTGCTCCTGAATGTCGATAAGCGTGGTGCCGGTGTCCTCAACAGTGTCGTGCAACCAGGCTGCCGCGAGCACTTCCTCAATGGGAGAAACGCTCCTGACTATCTCCACCACGGCTGCTGGATGGACGATATATGGCTCAAGAGTATATTTGCGGAGCTGATCGCAAGCCGCATGAGCTTTCGTTGCATATCGGCGTGCGCGTTCTTCTAAAGACAGCATAACTACCTCTCTGCATCACCAATATTGCCTGATATGTTCCATAACCCACCTGCGTTGAGCCAGCATGAGATATGTAAACAAGCGTGTGAATCACGAATTTTGCCGATACTTTTTTCTCTCCCTATGTTCTACTAATCCGCGCCAAAAATTGGCTAAGAATCATCCTGATTCGGACTCTATTTTTTATTGCTCAGAATTTTCTTCACCAGAGGGAGTCTGAGTGATGTTTATAACATCTCCTTTTTGCTTTATTTTTCGGACAACCTGCATGAATTACATTAAATCGATGGCCCAGCAGAAACTCTGTTTTCTGTTAGCGGTATACATCGGCATATTTTTAAACCTCTCGGTTTTTTATAATCGTTTCATGGGATTTGCTCAGGACTTTAGTCGCCTGAAAGGTTTCTCCATGGTTGCTGAGGTTGTGGCTTGCGTTCTGGTCACTTTCTTTTTATTCCGCGTGTTATCCCTGTTCGGTCGTACCGTCTGGCGCATCCTCGCTACATTAATCGTGTTGTGCTCCGTCGGTGCCAGCTATTACATGACGTTGCTTAACGTCGTTATTGGCTACGGTATTATCGCCTCGGTGATGACTACAGATATCGACCTCTCGAAAGAAATTGTCGGGTATCAATTCGTATTGTGGATGGTTTTGGTCAGTGCTATTCCGTTGGTACTTATCTGGGGAAGCAAAACACGCGATACCCTCCTCAACCAATTGAAAACCCCAGGTCAACGCATCAAAAACGTGGCCATTGTGCTGTTGGCTGGACTGATGGTTTGGGCACCACTGCGTTTACTCGATAAACAACAAAATCGCACAGAAAAACGCTCCACGGTAGATATGCCAAGCTACGGCGGCGTGGTGGCTAACTCTTATCTGCCATCAAACTGGGTCTCAGCGTTGGGTCTTTTTGCCTGGGCCCAGGCTGATGAGTCCAACGATAATAGTTCGTTGCTCAACCCAGCGAAGAAGTTTACTTATGTCGCGCCAAAAGAGCTCGATGATACCTATGTTGTGTTTGTGATTGGCGAAACCACTCGCTGGGATCACATGGGTATTCTGGGCTATGACCGTGACACCACACCAAAACTCGCCCAGGAGAAAAATCTGGTCGCGTTCAGAGGTGAATCTTGCGATACCGCGACTAAGCTTTCGCTGCGTTGTATGTTCGTGCGTGAAGGCGGCGCGGAAGAGAATCCGCAGCGTACTCTGAAAGAGCAGAACGTCTTTGCGGTACTTAAACAGCTTGGTTTCAGCTCAAACCTTTTTGCGATGCAAAGTGAAGTCTGGTTCTACGGCAACACCATGGCAGATAACTTCTCTTACCGTGAGCAGATTGCCGCTGAACCGCGTAACCGTGGCAAGCAGGTCGATGATATGTTGCTGGTTGAAGAGATGAGACGCTCTGTTGACGAGCATCCAAAGGGTAAGCATTTGATTGTGCTGCACACCAAAGGCTCGCACTTCTCTTACGTACAACGTTACCCGCGCAGCTACGCGAAATGGACTCCAGAGTGCGTCAGCATTGATAAAGAGTGCAGCAAAGAGCAGCTGATTAACGCTTTTGATAACTCCGTGCTGTATACCGACAGTGTGCTTGAACAAGTGATTTCTGAGCTGCGTGATAAGCGTGCGATTATTTTTTATGCCTCTGATCACGGTGAGTCTATCGACGAGCACAAACACTTGCATGGTACGCCACGTAAAATGGCTCCACCTGAGCAGTTCCGTGTGCCGTTACTGGTTTGGGCATCTGATAAATATTTGGAAAACCCGGATCGCGCACGTGAGTTTGCACATATGCAGGAACAGGCAAAAATGAAGGTGCCGCATCGCCATGTTGAACTGTATGACACCATCATGGGTTGCCTGGGTTACACGTCTCCAGACGGTGGTATCAACCAGAACAACAACTGGTGCCATGTGCCGGAAAAGAAAGCCGCACAGTAACTTTTTAGCCACATGTGCTGGAATTTAAAGCAAACAGACAGGATTTTGAATTTCAGGGATTGACGGGTAAAACGGTGCGCAGTAAGATGCGCTCCGCATTCGGCGAGTAGCGCAGCTTGGTAGCGCAACTGGTTTGGGACCAGTGGGTCGGAGGTTCGAATCCTCTCTCGCCGACCAAATTTAGAAAAGACCAACCTTCGGGTTGGTCTTTTTGCATCTGGAGTTTGAAGAGGATGAGAACCTCCGAAGGAGGTTTGAGCCGAGCGAAGCGAGACAACGTTGCTTCAGCAACGGCCCGCAGGGGAATAATCCTCTCTCGCCGACCAAATTTAGAAAAGACCAACCTTCGGGTTGGTCTTTTTGCATCTGGAGTTTACCGCCACGCATCTGACATCTCGCTCATCCGCCCCACGTTAAATCCCTAATCTTGCAAAAATATCCGCTTCATCGTCCAACATCTGTCTTTATATGCTTTTGTGACATTTCCCATCGTATTTTGTTATGGAAAATCGTGGGTTAATACGCCATTGCTTATGTTTCATACCAGCATGATTCGCTGTAAGAGATGTGGATCACAAAACTTATCGTTCAGATAATCAGCATCTGGCAAGAAATTTTACAGAAATAGCACAACTGCATACCACTCCCGCTCGTCTTTTAATCAGTGGATAATTCTGGCTACATGGCAGTAGCATAAATTTCCCTGCTGGAAACAGAGCGGCTGGCTTTTTTTAAACTTTGTTCGCTGATTCTCACCTCGGTTGTAAATCCCCGTTACCTATATTGACGTTTTACTCATCTATTGACAGATTGTAGGGCGTGAGGGGCAAATTATGGACAGTCCGCACTACCACACAGCTAGCCTGACGAAAGGAACACCTGGCCTCACTACCGCCTCCGGGCATACCGAACGGACCGCACACAAATAACAAAGGTCTAACGGAAAAAACAACACGACATATGTCCCCGAATTATTTCTTGCTGCAGCACTGCGGTAACTGAACAAATCATTGTGAGCTTACTTGTGTAAGCGATCGGTGTGAGTAAAGGCAGCCTATAAAGCCGTGGCAAGAAAGATAAAGGGAACATCACAACGGAGCAGAAGAATGAGTCTTTCCTTGAAGAAGTCAGGGATGCTGAAGTTTGGTCTGAGCCTGGTGGCCTTGACCGTAGCAGCTAGCGTTCAGGCAAAAACCCTGGTGTATTGCTCAGAAGGTTCCCCAGAAGGTTTTAACCCGCAGTTGTTCACCTCTGGTACAACTTACGATGCCAGTTCAGTGCCAATCTATAACCGCTTGGTCGAGTTCAAAACGGGTACCACTGAAATTATCCCGGGCCTTGCTGAGAAATGGGAAGTCAGTGCAGACGGTAAAACCTATACCTTCCACCTTCGTTCAGGTGTGAAGTGGCAGGACAACAAAGATTTCAAACCAACGCGCGATCTGAATGCTGATGACGTCGTGTTCTCATTTGATCGTCAGAAAAATGCCAACAACCCGTACCACAAAGTTTCTGGCGGCAGCTACGAATACTTCGAAGGCATGGGTTTATCTGACCTGATCAGCGAAATTAAGAAAGTGGACGACAATACCGTTCAATTCGTGCTGACTCGTCCAGAATCACCATTCCTGGCAGATCTCGCGATGGACTTCGCCTCTATTCTTTCCAAAGAATATGCTGACAACATGATGAAAGCCGGCACGCCGGAAAAAACTGACCTGAACCCAATCGGTACCGGTCCGTTCCAGCTGCTGCAATACCAGAAAGATTCTCGCATTCTGTACAAAGCGTTCCCAGGTTACTGGGGCACCAAGCCGCAGATCGATCGTCTGGTCTTCTCCATTACGCCTGATGCCTCCGTGCGTTACGCCAAATTGCAGAAAAACGAGTGCCAGGTTATGCCGTATCCAAACCCGGCTGACATCGCTCGCATGAAGCAAGACAAGAGCATCAACTTGATGGAACAGGCTGGCCTGAACGTGGGTTACTTGTCCTTCAACACCGAGAAGAAACCGTTTGATGACGTGAAAGTGCGTCAGGCGCTGACTTACGCGGTGAACAAAGAAGCGATCATCAAAGCGGTTTATCAAGGCGCAGGTACTGCGGCTAAAAACCTGATCCCACCAACTATGTGGGGCTACAACGATGACGTGAAGGATTACACCTACGATCCTGAGAAAGCTAAAGCGCTGCTGAAAGAATCTGGCCACGCTGACGGCTTCACCGTTGACCTGTGGGCAATGCCAGTACAGCGTCCGTACAACCCGAACGCTCGCCGTATGGCTGAGATGATTCAGGCTGACTGGGCGAAAGTGGGTGTGACCGCCAAAATCGTCACCTACGAGTGGGGCGAGTATCTGAAACGCGCCAAAGCGGGCGAGCACCAGGCTGTGATGATGGGCTGGACTGGCGACAATGGGGACCCGGATAACTTCTTCGCGACTCTGTTCAGCTGTGCGGCTGCGAAAGATGGTTCTAACTACTCTCGCTGGTGCTACAAGCCGTTTGAAGACCTGATCCAACCTGCGCGTGCAACAGACGATCACAACAAGCGTATCGAACTGTACAAGCAAGCTCAGGTAGTGATGCATGACCAGGCTCCGGCGCTGATTGTTGCTCACTCCACGGTATACGAGCCTGTGCGCAAAGAAGTGAAAGGTTATGTGGTTGACCCATTGGGCAAACACCACTTTGAGAACGTGTCTGTCGAATAATAAATAACAGTAGCGTGCTTTATTCCCTCTCCCAATGGGGAGAGGGTGAAAGATTTGTGAGCAATACAGACTGAAGGCTGCAAGGCTTTCAGTCACTACAGAGAATCCGGGTTATGTTGCAGTTCATCCTCCGACGTCTGGGGTTAGTTATCCCCACTTTTATCGGTATCACCCTTCTTACCTTCGCCTTCGTGCATATGATTCCCGGTGACCCGGTGATGATTATGGCCGGTGAGCGCGGTATCTCTCCTGAACGTCATGCTCAGTTGTTGGCTGAACTTGGCCTCGACAAGCCTATGTGGCAGCAATACGTCCATTATATTTGGGGCGTGATGCACGGCGATCTGGGCATTTCGTTAAAAAGCCGTCTTCCTGTGTGGGACGAGTTCGTACCGCGTTTTAAAGCGACTATGGAACTCGGCGTTTGCGCGATGTTGTTTGCCGTTGCCGTGGGTATTCCGGTCGGCGTTCTGGCTGCGGTTAAGCGCGGTTCCATTTTCGACCACACCTCAGTGGGCCTGGCGCTGACCGGCTACTCAATGCCTATTTTCTGGTGGGGTATGATGTTAATCATGCTGGTTTCCGTCTACTGGAACCTCACCCCGGTATCAGGGCGCGTCAGCGATACAGTATTCCTTGACGATACCTTGCCACTCACCGGTTTTATGCTGATAGACACCGCCATTTGGGGTGAGCCGGGCGACTTCATCGATGCAGTGATGCATATGATATTGCCAGCCGTAGTGCTCGGTACGATCCCGCTGGCGGTTATCGTGCGTATGACCCGCTCATCCATGCTGGAAGTGCTCGGTGAAGATTACATCCGTACCGCTCGTGCGAAGGGCCTGACGCGTATGCGCGTCATCGTGGTTCATGCGCTGCGCAACGCTATGCTGCCAGTTGTAACGGTTATCGGCCTGCAGGTCGGTACGTTGCTGGCGGGTGCAATCCTGACGGAAACTATCTTCTCCTGGCCGGGCCTTGGCCGCTGGCTGATTGATGCATTGCAACGTCGTGACTACCCGGTAGTACAGGGCGGCGTATTGTTGGTCGCGACGATGATTATCCTCGTGAACCTGATCGTCGACTTACTGTACGGCGTGGTGAACCCGCGTATACGCCATAAGAAATAAGGGGCCATCATGACGCAAATGACTGAACAAAAAGTGGTAGCGGCGCCCGTCCCAATGACGCCGTTCCAGGAATTCTGGCACTACTTTAAACGTAATAAAGGGGCGGTCATCGGCCTGGTGTATGTCACCGTGATGATCTTGATCGCCATATTCGCAAACGTACTCGCGCCACACGGCCCGGCAGAACAGTTCCGTGACTCACTGTTGCACCCGCCGGTCTGGCAGGATGGCGGAAGCTGGCAGTTCCTGCTCGGTACTGACGACGTTGGCCGCGACATCATGGCGCGCCTGATGTACGGCGCGCGTCTGTCGCTGCTGGTAGGTTGTCTGGTGGTTGTGCTGTCGCTGATTATGGGCGTGGTGCTCGGCCTGGTTGCGGGCTACTTCGGTGGCCTTATCGATAACATCATTATGCGTGTTGTCGACATCATGCTGGCACTGCCAAGCCTGTTGTTGGCGCTGGTGCTGGTGGCGATTTTCGGCCCGTCGATAGTTAACGCTTCGTTGGCGCTCACTTTCGTCGCCTTGCCGCACTATGTGCGACTGACGCGCGGTGCAGTGCTGGTGGAAGTGAACCGTGATTACGTAACCGCTTCGCGCGTTGCGGGTGCAGGTTCTATGCGCCAGATGTTCATCAACATTCTGCCAAACTGTCTTGCACCGCTTATCGTGCAGGCATCCCTTGGCTTCTCTAACGCCATTCTCGATATGGCCGCTCTCGGCTTCCTCGGCATGGGTGCGCAACCGCCAACACCGGAGTGGGGCACCATGCTCTCCGATGTGTTGCAGTTTGCCCAAAGTGCCTGGTGGGTTGTCACCTTCCCTGGTGTTGCAATCCTGCTGACGGTGCTGGCATTTAACCTGATGGGTGACGGGCTGCGTGACGCGCTCGATCCTAAACTCAAGCAGTAAAGGGCGACGAAATGGCGTTATTGAATGTAAATAAATTATCGGTGCATTTCGGCGACGAAAAGACACCGTTCCGTGCCGTAGACCGCGTGAGTTACAGCGTAAATCAGGGCGAAGTTGTCGGTATCGTTGGGGAATCAGGTTCCGGTAAATCGGTCAGTTCGCTGGCGATTATGGGGCTGATTGATTACCCAGGCCGCGTGATGGCGGAAAAACTGGAATTTAACGGCCAGGATCTGCAAAAGATTTCTGAGAAAGAGCGTCGTAACCTGGTCGGTGCCGAAGTGGCGATGATCTTCCAGGACCCGATGACCAGCCTCAACCCTTGCTACACCGTTGGTTTCCAGATTATGGAAGCTATCAAGGTGCACCAGGGCGGCAACAAGAAAACCCGTGTTCAGCGTGCTATCGACCTGCTGAACCTGGTGGGTATTCCCGATGCGGCTTCGCGTCTGGACGTTTACCCGCACCAGCTTTCCGGCGGTATGAGCCAGCGTGTAATGATCGCGATGGCGATTGCCTGTCGCCCTAAGCTATTGATTGCCGATGAACCGACTACCGCGCTGGACGTGACCATCCAGGCGCAAATCATCGAACTGTTACTGGAGCTGCAGCAAAAAGAGAACATGGCACTGATTCTTATCACCCATGACCTCGCGCTGGTGGCTGAAGCGGCACACAAAATCATCGTGATGTACGCCGGACAAGTGGTGGAAACGGGCGCATCGCAAGATATCTTCCGTGCGCCGCGTCACCCGTACACTCAGGCGTTGCTGCGAGCGCTGCCTGAATTTGCGCAGGACAAAGCGCGCCTGGCCTCGTTGCCGGGCGTGGTTCCGGGTAAGTACGACCGTCCGAACGGCTGCCTGCTCAACCCACGCTGCCCGTATGCCACCGACAAATGTCGCAGCATAGAGCCAGAACTGAATATGGTGGATAACGGGCGTCAGTCCAAATGCCACTTCCCACTCGATGATGCCGGGAGGCCAACGCTATGAGTACCGATAAGGCCACTGCGCAACCTCTGTTGCAGGCCATCGACCTGAAAAAACACTACCCGGTGAAGAAAGGCTTTTTCGGCCAGGAACGCCTGGTAAAAGCGCTGGATGGCGTTTCGTTTGAACTCGAACGTGGCAAAACGCTGGCGGTGGTGGGCGAATCTGGCTGTGGTAAATCCACGCTGGGCCGCCTACTGACGATGATCGAAATCCCGACCGGCGGTGAGCTTTACTATCAGGGCCAGGATCTGCTCAAGCCTGATGAAACAGCTGAAAAGCTGCGTCGCCAGAAAATCCAGATTGTGTTCCAGAATCCGTACGGCTCGCTGAATCCACGTAAAAAAGTGGGGCAAATTCTTGAAGAGCCACTGCAAATCAACACCAGCCTGAGTAAAGCCGAGCGCCGTGAGAAATCACTGGCGATGATGGCGAAAGTCGGCCTGAAAACCGAACATTACGACCGCTACCCGCATATGTTCTCCGGCGGCCAGCGTCAGCGTATTGCTATCGCCCGCGGCCTGATGCTTGACCCGGACGTAGTGATCGCCGATGAACCGGTATCTGCTCTCGACGTTTCCGTGCGAGCGCAGGTGCTGAACCTGATGATGGATTTGCAGCAGGAAATGGGGCTGTCATACGTGTTTATCTCCCACGACCTGTCCGTGGTAGAGCACATTGCCGACGAAGTGATGGTGATGTATCTGGGGCGCTGTGTAGAGAAAGGGACGAAAGATCAGATCTTCTCAAACCCACTCCACCCGTACACTCAGGCACTGCTGTCTGCCACGCCTCGCCTGAACCCGGACGACCGCCGCGAGCGCATCAAACTCACCGGCGAGCTACCAAGCCCGCTGAACCCGCCTCCAGGCTGCGCGTTCAACGCCCGCTGCCGCCGCCGTTTCGGGCCGTGCACGCAGTTGCAGCCGCAGCTTAAAGAGTACGGCGGCCAACTGGTGGCGTGTTTCGCTGTGGATCAGGATGAGAACGGGGAAATTCGGTAATTCAGGATGCTCTCACCCTCTCTCACGGGAGAGGGAATAAAACGTTTTTCTCCTTCTCTTGGGGGAAAAGGTTGGGATGAGGGCGACCAATGCTTAACCCCTCGGTTCAATCCCTTTCTTCTTAAAAGCACCGCGCTTCGTGCGAACCGAAGCCGGGTTGATAATGATCGGCGGCGATACAGTGCCAGGAATCCACTAGGTTTTCATTGGGCGGTTAAACGCTATGTTTTTCCGCCCTACACCTGGGTTTAACTAGAGATAAAAACATGATTGATGAAGGTCATATCGGTTCCACTGGCGAGGCGGTGTATCCAACACTCGATCCGTTGGAGCAAAAAGAGTCGCAAATGGAGAGGTTGCGCAAAGCTGTTCTTGCGGGAGACGTAAGCGGCGAAAGCTTAATGACATTTCGTGATATTGCGGAAATTTCCCATGTGTTGTGTAACTCACGCCAAAAATAAAGCGCTCAGTTTTCATAGGGCGGATAAGCCTGCGTCATCAGCCTTCTTCATACACCCATGCTACATTTTTGTATCACCCGCCCCGCTGATGTAAATTACAGGCCGAGACACGCAAAGGAGCACCCCTTGAGCACATTAAATGCCACCCCACTCGGATTTACCTGGAATGCCAGCGTACTTCCCACCGTTAACCCAGGAAGCACTCACCGGGCGCTGGCGATTTATCAGCAGCAATTGGCCTCTTTTGTGTGGGATGCAGCCAAACTCGAAAATAACCCGTTTACATTTGTAGAAGTGCAAACGCTTCTGGATGGCGTAACTGTTGGTGGGCATAAACTCTCCGATGCCGAGCAGGTCACAAATCTGGCGGACAGTAGCAAAAAGTTGGTTGAGCTGGTGAAGAGCGGGCGCTTTGACCTGGATAAACCGACAATCGTACTTCTCCACAGCATTATCGCGCGTAACGAAGCGCTTGAGTGGGGCGTATTCAGAGGTGAGGGTGAAGAAACAACATACTCTCCTTATGTCGCATTAGGTGAGCAAGGCGAGCATCGACCGTTGCCAACGTTAGCGGGTGCTCCAGAATTAAATCGCGTCTTTTCAGAAGGCGTGGAGTTTATAAAGACATTGTCGCCATTTGAAGGAGCACTAACGATGTTTCTCTTTGGCGCATTGCAGCAGTTCTTTTTTGACGGCAATAAACGCACCAGTCGCCATATGATGAACGGTTGGTTGATGAAACATGGCTATGACCCAATCAGCGTCCCCGCTGGCCGCGCCCAAGAATTTAATGACAAGATGGTGAGTTTCTATGTCAGTAAAGAAGGGACTGACATGCTTACTTTTCTGAATAGCTGCCGCCGAACCTGAGTGTTTCACACTTTAATTCGCGCTCAATAAGCCCTTTTATTTAAAGGGCCATAATTCTTTGGAAGTTCCCCCATATCCGCAATTCATTAATTTCCTAATATATAACCCAACATCGCGGTAAATCACCGAAACATGCACTCCCTTAATAATGTTAATTCTCTTTGCGAAATATCAGCTGACTATAAATACTCTTTATGTGTGTTGAATCACAAACAAAGTCTGCTACCTTTACCGATCAGAATTAAATGACGTTTAATCACAAATCTATGCATCTTCATGCTTAGATAGATTTTAATAAGAAAAAAAGGTGGAGAAATGACCTCCTGAGCCTATATATTGGCTTGAAATGCCGTCGATTTATCAAAAAAAGAATAATAAAATAAGTAATGATAACGCACGGCAATTAATAACTATTCATGAAGTCAATAAGCCAAAATCATTAACTAAAAAACCTTTTTAATAGTATTGGTATAAGCTTTGAATAACTATTTTATCGAAACGTCTTATAAATCATGAGTGTCGCAATGAAAAACTATGATGACTTGCAGCGATTCAAGGATAAGACCCGCACAGGCGCTATCGAATTCAAGGATATGTCGGCGCAAAATCAACAGTCAGAAACCAGTAACTGGACAATAATTAAACAGTTGATGAATACTGGCGATGATGATTCTGTGCTTGCTCAGGCCGGGAGTATTTCTGTTCCTGCACCGCAAGCTGTGAAGGCTGATGAGTTTGATGCCAGCCACTTCAGGCCGCTTGCAGCACAACCTATCAGCAACACTGCATCACAGGGTTCGATTCTCAATAGCCTGAATAGTGCATTGCCTGAAGCTAAGTCTGCGATTTCGCAGCCAGAGCCTGGTAAACCGACCACTAATACGTTATTTGAACAACTGGGACCCGTGGTTGCATCACCTGAACCGGTTATAGAACCCATAAAAGAAACCGTGAAACCTGCCGTCGTGTCTACGCCGCAGGCCCCTGCACCGGTCACAACCGAGCCCGTGCGTTTTGACAAACTGTTCGTAGCCAAAGGGAATACGGCGCGGAGTCATCCCGCCAAAGACTTACCGCTGCAACCGTTGCTGGAGATGATTGCGTCATGCCGTTAGTCTGTGTTTGCTCGCCAAAAGGCGGAGTAGGAAAAACCACGGTTACCGCCAATCTGGCGTATGCGTTGGCTCGCGCAGGTAGCAAAGTGTTAGCCATTGATTTTGATGTGCAGAACGCGCTGCGCCTGCACTTTGGTGTGCCTTTGTCTGATGGGCGGGGTTATGTCGCTAAAGCCATTGAATCTGCAGACTGGAGCCAGTCGGTTCTGACGGCAGGCAGCAATATGTTTGTGCTGCCATATGGTGATGTCACTGAAGATCAAAGACTTGAGTTTGAACAACGTCTGACTAACGACAGCCACTTTCTGTTACGTGGGTTAAGCACTTTGCTGAACTATCCAGGTCTTGTGATTATTGCTGATTTCCCGCCAGGGCCGAATCCTGCGCTGAAAGCCGTATCGCATCTGGCCGATTTGCATTTGGTGACGATGCTTGCGGATACCGCTTCACTTTCCCTGTTGCCGCATATTGAAAACCACCGCTTGATTGGCGAGCCGCTAAATAATAAAGCCGGATATTATTTTGTCCTCAACCAGAGTGATAACCGTCGTCATATAAGCCGCGACGTAACTGCATTTATGCAGCAACGTCTTGGCGATCGCCTGCTTGGTGTTATTAACCGCGATGAAAGTGTGGCTGAAGCTAACGCCTCTCAGCAATCAATATTCGATTTCAGCCCTGCTTCCGCTGCGGCTTTTGATATTGAGCTTATTAGTAAACGTGTAGCCGCTCTTCTCGGTATAAAAATTGGTGATGGCGCGGTTCATACCGCCTTAAGAACATCAAATTTCTGACAATCATTCAGGATGTCCTATGAAAAAGGTCCTGTTCTATTTACTGCTATTGGTGTTAGCACCAATAGCAGTGCTTATCATCATTACGCCTATGGACAGCCAAAAGCAGTATATCTTTGGCTTTATCAGTCTCGCGATAATGTTTGTATTAGGCTTCAGCAAAAAACACAGCGTGTCGATGATCATGATGCTGGTCTCGGTCTTGATGTCGACGCGTTATATTTATTTTCGTGCCACGCAAACGCTGCACTTTAATTCTGAAATAGAAGCCATCCTCGGAATAGGGCTATTTTTAGCTGAGCTATTTATCTGGGTCATTTTATTACTGAGCTATCTGCAAACTTCTTTCCCACTAAAAAGGGGAATTGTGCCGTTGCCGGACGATACGTCGACCTGGCCGACGGTGGACGTTTATATTCCCAGCTACAACGAAAGCCTTGAAGTGGTGCGCGATACCGTACTGGCTGCGCAGTGCATCGACTATCCGCGCGATAAGATCAAAATCTATCTGCTCGATGACGGTAAGCGGCGTGAGTTTGCGGTTTTTGCGGCAGACGTCGGCGTGGGTTACATCACGCGAAACGACAACTCGCATGCCAAAGCCGGCAACCTCAATCACGCCATGAAGCTAACCAAAGGTGAGCTGATTTGCGTCTTTGACTGCGACCACGTAGCCACGCGTATTTTCTTGCAGGCGACGGTTGGCGCATTCCTGAAAGATCCAAAACTGGCACTGTTGCAGACGCCACACTACTTCTATTCACCCGATCCGTTTGAACGCAATTTATCGGGTGGACGCAATATCCCTAACGAAGGTTCGTTGTTCTACGGCCCGATTCAGCAAGGTAATGATAACTGGAACGCGACATTCTTCTGTGGCTCTTGCGCCGTTATTCGTCGCAGCGCGCTTGAAGAGATTGGTGGATTTGCCGTTGAAACCGTCACTGAAGATGCCCACACCGCGCTGAAGATGCAGCGCCTTGGCTGGAAATCCGCGTTCCTCGATATTCCGCTGGCGGCAGGGCTTGCGACTGAGCGCCTGGTGCTGCACGTGATTCAGCGAACCCGCTGGGCGCGCGGCATGACGCAAATATTTCGTATGGATAACCCGCTGTTTGGCCGCGGCCTGACGTGGCAACAGCGCTGCTGTTATCTCAGCGCAATGCTCTACTTCCAGTTCGCTTTACCGCGAGTGGCGTTCCTCACCGCACCTCTGGCGTATTTGCTGTTTAACCTGAATATCATTCACTCCTCGGCGAGCCTGATTTTTGCTTATGCGTTGCCGCATTTGCTGCTAACCATCTACCTGAACTCGAGAATGAATGGGCGCTACCGCTATAGCTTCTGGGGTGAGATTTACGACCTGGTGCTGGCGTTCCACCTGGTTTTGCCAACGGTTATCACGATGATTTTCCCGAAACGTGGCAAGTTCAACGTGACGGACAAAGGTGCGTTGCTGAACGTGGGTTACTTTGATTTCAGCGTGGTGCGGCCTCATGTGATTATCGCGGTGTTGCTGACGGTGGCGGTCATAGCCGGGATAGTGCGCGCCTGTGCGCATGACTACTTTGGTGTCGACCCGAACGTTATTGCGCTCAACGTTGGTTGGGGCTTGTATAGCCTGGTGTTCTTGCTGGCGGCCATTGCGGTAGCCCGTGAAACGCGCCAGACGCGTAAAACCATCCGTATTGATGTCGAAGTGCCTGTCGTTATTCACTACGCCAGCGGTATCTCATCGCGCAGTAATACGCTCGATTTGTCGATGGGCGGCTGCCGAATTGCGGTGCCGGATGACCGACACCTCACTGACGAAATTGAAGAGATCGAGCTGCAACTGAAATCCGGTTCAATCAGTATTCCGGTGCAAGTGGTTGCCAGCGACGAACAGGCGATTCGCCTGCAGTTTGAAGAGATTCCTCTGGACCGTCGCCGGGAACTGGTGCGTGTGGTTCTGGCGCGTGCTGATGCGTGGATTAACCCGCCAAAGCCGCAGGACAACCCATTCCGTTCCCTGTTAATCATTATTCGTTGTGTATTTGACCTGTTCTGGCTGACGTGGAAATCACGCCGCGAAAATCGCCGTTTACGTCAGGAAGAAGCAAGACGTATGGCAGCAGCCGGCGAGGACAATGTTGCATGAAACGGATGACCTATAAAGTTTGTCAGTTGTTGCTCGCATTTAGTGTACTGACTTCACCGATTATGGCCGAAGAGCCTACGACAGTGGAGTCGTTGCTTCCGGTAGATTTACCGGCTCCGGGGCAAGATGCCGTGGAGTCGCAAGATTCAATGCCAGCACCAGAAACGGTGCCTGTTCCCGATCCTGTGCAAGCTCCAACGCCGGCTCCTGCTCCTGCGGCGACACCATCGGTCTTTGTTCCGGGGAGTGTCAGCAGCATTACTATGGCGCAAATGGGCCAGCCGCGTGGTATTACGCTCAGCGGTGGCCAGTTGCAGGCGGGGATTGATTTCACGCTGCCCTCGGATCAGGTCATTACTAATGCACAATTGGCGCTGAACCTAAAAGTGTCTCCGGCAATGGCGGCACGAAATACGACATTGCAGTTGATGATGAATGGACAGCCGCTAGGGACTGTTCCGCTGGGTTCTGCCGATAGCGATGTCTCGAGCTATCAGCTGGAAATCCCGGCGGCGATGGTGGTGTCGAGCAACAACATCAGCTTCAAAATTAATGATGGCGATGCCTTACTGTGCCTGCGCGACCTGTCTGAAAAATACCAGGTCACCATCATGCCGAATACGCGCCTGGATCTGGAAGGGCAACAGCTCAATATTGGCGCAGACCTCAGCCATTTCCCGCGCCCGTTCTTTGACGCGATGCAAATGACTCCGGCTGCCGTGACATTTGCCTTCCCGGCAAAAACGTTACCAGAGCAAGTGAGTGCTGCGGCATTAGTCGCTTCCTGGTTGGGGATTGAGGCGGACTATCGTGGCATCTCCTTTAACGCATTGCGCGACACACTGCCGGAGAAGAACGGCATTCTGTTTGGCAAATCGGGTGAGCAGATTGGCGGTCTGACGCTGCCAGAAACGCAAAAACCGATGCTGCAAATTATCGATAACCCAGGCAACCCGGTTTATAAACTGCTGCTGGTGGTGGGTAATTCAGACCAGCAATTACGTGCTGCGGCATGGCGTTTAACTCAGGGTAAATTCCCGGGGCAAACTGCAAGCACATTGGTTGAAAACCAGACAATCCCGATGAGCAAAGCGTATGACGCGCCGCGCTGGATTCCGACCGATCGTCCGGTACGTTTGACTGAGCTGATGCGTAAAGACCAAAGCCTGACGGCAACGGGTATCTGGCATGAGCCGTTAAGTGTGGCCTTCCGCGCCGCCCCGGACCTGTTCTTGTGGGATGGTGAAACTATTCCCGTGAAGATTGGCTACCGCTTCCCGACGGAATCCTGGATTGATGAAGAGCGTTCTTATCTTTCACTGACCTTCAACGGTACCTTCCTGCACAACCTGCCGGTAAACAAGCAAGGTGCGCTGGAAACCCTGTGGCGCAAAGTGGGCGGCGATGCGCGTCAGGAAGATTACAACCTGGCGCTGGAGCCTTACCTGATTTACGGCGACAACCAGTTGTCGTTGTACTTCAACATCCAGACCAAAGAAACGGCACCGTGTAGCGTACTGCTCAATAACAACATTAAGAGCCGTATCGATGAAAACTCATCGATTGATTTGAGCAAAACGCGCCACTTCTCGCTGCTGCCAAATCTGTCTTACTTCGTCGGTGCATCGTTCCCGTTCTCGCGCTTTGCTGACTTCGCGCATACCGTGTTGTTGCTGCCAGAAAACCCTGGTGAGGCTGAAATCAGCACACTTCTGAATATGGCCGCGCGTTCAGGTAATGCGACCGGAACGTCGCTTAACAATAACGCCGTGATGTTCGGGGTGCCGACGGCGGGTGCCAACCTGCAACGCCTCGAAGAAAGCCACGTGCTTGCGGTTTCTACCATCAACAAAAATACCTTTAACCGAACGCTGCTGGCTCAGTCACCGTTTACCAGCAACGAACACTCATTCGGTGTGCGGGAGCGTTCAATCTGGCAAAAAGTACAGAGCTGGCTTGAAGGCGACTGGGGCTCGGCCGGTATTGCCGCCGACCGTTACTTCTCCTCGAACGAGGCATGGCGTGGGTTTGTCAGTTTCCGCTCGCAGTGGAACCCTGACCGCGTGGTGGTGATGGCGATTGGCAGCACTGACGAACAGCTTTCACGTCTTCAGACCGACTTAGCCTCGGCACGCATTAACGCCGGAATTCGTGGTGATGCCTCAATCATTACCGATGAAAATGGCGTGCGTAGCTTCCGTGTTGGCCAGCAGTTCCCAAGCGGCCAAATGCCCTGGTACATGATGGTGGTCTGGTACGCCAACCAGCATTCTGCACTGCTGGCCATTTTAGGTTTGTTGTTCGCCACAGTGATTGGCTTGAGCTTGTATGCCTTACTGAAAAAACGCGCGCATAAACGTCTTAATCCTCAGGATGATGGTAAGTAAAGGTGGTGCTCATGAATCATAAAAACAAAACCGCCCGTCGCTTGTTAACTCTGTGCTTCTTTGGCAGCCTGACGTTCGGCGCCCAGGCCGCGGAAAACAATCCGGCATTAAAAGCGCTGTTTGACCAGGCCAATTACTGGCATGAAAAGTCGCATGACGAGCTGGCAAAAGAAGCGCTGCAAAAGGTGCTGATGGTTGATGCCAATAACACGCAGGCGATGTACCTGATGGCGTTGTGGGCGCAGCAGGCCGGGGATATCAAAGGTGCTGCCCAGTGGCGCGAACGCCTCGCGGCGGTGTCACCACAAGATAACAATTTGCAGGCGCTGGATAATGCGAAACAAATTCAGCAAATCCCGCGTGGGCAGTTGGATTTGGCGCGCCAACAGGCGCGAAGCGGCAACATTCCCGCCGCACTTGCCACCTGGCGCAGTTTGTTTAATGGCGATCAACCGCCACCAAGCCTCGCACCAGAATATTATCTGACGATGGCGGGTGATAAATCACTGTATCCGCAAGCAGTGGTGGGTTTACGCCAGTTTGTCGCGCAAAACCCACAGGATAACGGTGGGAAAATTGCGCTCGGCAAAGTGCTGACCTATCAGGAAGGCACGCGCCGTGAAGGGATAGATCTGTTGCAGAATATGGCGAGCGGCAGCTCAGACGCTGATAAATCGCTGCGGCAGGCATTGTTGTGGCTTGGCCCAACGGCGAGTGACGAAACCTATTATCAAACCTTCCTGCAACGCCATCCAAAAGACATAGCGGTACAAGACCACTACCGTAAAAGTATTGGTGGTACAGCGAAAGGTGAAGGCTTTACCGCACTCAATAGCGGCAATACTGACGCGGCAAAAAGCCAGTTTGAACAAGTGCTGCAAACTAACCCGCAAGATGCCGATGCGCTTGCCGGGATGGGTTACATCGCACAACGCAAAGGTGATTACACCGCTGCATCAGAATACTTAAACCGTGCGGCAAGCCTCGGTGGCGACCAGTCGGATGAGCGCAAACAGCAAGCTGATGACGCCGCGTTTTACGGGCAACTGGCGAGCGCTCAGGCGGCATTCAAACAAGGCAATGTCAGCCAGGCGTTGGCACTGAGTGCACCTCTGGCGCAGCAAAGCGGTGAGCGAGGTACCGCGGCGAAATTATTCCGTGCTGATGTGCAGCGCCACAATAAAGATTACGCCGCCGCAGAGCAGACACTGCGCGGCATCTTGAACGAGCAGCCGAATAACGGCTCGGCCCGTGAAAACCTTTACTACGTGCTGCGTGAGCAGAATAAAACCGCCGAAGCGCAGGCTATGTTGCAAACCTTGCCTGCAAGCTTACAAGCTAAATTGCAGCCGCGAGTTTCCGGTGGCAACCCAACTGACCCAGTACGCCGCCAGGCGCAGCAGGCGGCAGCCAATGGCGATCCACAACGTGCCATCGCCATTTTGCAGCAGGGTGTCGCACGCTATCCGTCTGACCCATGGTTGCGTCTTGATTTAGCACGCCAGCTACAAAAACAGGGCAACAGCGCGGAAGCCAGCAACGTGATGGCGCCGTCTTTCCGGCCGAATGCCTCCAATACTGAACTCTATGCAGGCGCTTTGTTTGCCAGCGAAAACAACGCCTGGCAGCAATCGCAGACTTTGCTGTCGCGGATACCGGCTTCCAGCCAGACCAGCGATATGCGCGCACTTGCGGCGCGTGTTAACTACAACCTGCAAATGTCTGTTGCGGAACGTTATCTGGCGCAGGGTGATACCGTGGCTGCGGCTAATACCTTAAAAGCACTGGCTACGCGTCCACCGCAAAGCCCGGCAGATGCTGGCAAACTGGCAAAAATGCTGGCGCAAAGCGGTGATGTCAGTACCGCCGTTGCGATTGTGCGCGGCAATATGAGTCGTGGTGTACAGGGCAATGCGGGTGATTATGGCGACCAGATTGCCGTCCTTAATCAGGCAGGTCTTGGGCGTGAAGCGCAGGCGTTCCTGGCGAGCCCGGAATTGCAGTCGCGCAGCACGCCGACACAGCTTGCCAGCGTTCGTAATGGTTATGTGATCAACGAAGCTGACCAGCTTCGGACTCAAGGTAATTATGCGGCAGCGTACGACAAACTGATCCGCGCCATGCAGAGCGACCCGCAAAATACCGACCTGATGTTTGCGATGGCGCGTTTGTATCAGTCCGGCAAAATGAACAAAGAAGCTGGCGTGGTTTACGACTACCTGATGACCCGTGACACGCCTGAGCAAGATGCACGCGCGGGCGCTATCGATGTCGCACTCGCCAGCAAAGATGTGGATAAAGCGAAGCAGCTAGCGGCTGGTTTGCGTAACGATGAAACGCCGGATCGCTTGCTGTTGCTGGCGCGTGTGGCTGAAGCTGATGGCAACCACCAACAGGCGATGAGCTATTTACGCACTGCGCGTGGGAAACTGCTTGGCCTGCAAGGTGTGGGTGATGGTACTGCTCCGACATTAGGTGGCCTGGCGTTGGCGGATAACCCGTTTACCCCGAAAACCTCTGTCGCCCCGCAAGACACCGCATCTAGCTCATTGTATGGCGAAGCGATGCCGTGGCAAGTTGCTCAACTGGCACGCAATCCGCAAACTGCATATCCGGGCACGACGCGTACCGATCTGCCGGTAGAAACGGCTCAGGCAGGCACGTTGCGCCAGGTGGATAACATGATGGAGCAGTTGACCGACAAAACGGCCACATGGGCACGAGGTGCGGTATCTGTACGCGGTCGTGATGGCGAAAGTGGCCTGAGCAAACTCACCGAGATAAAGGCTCCGCTACAGTGGTCAACGGTGCCATTTGGCGATTCGCGTTTAGATCTTAACGTTACGCCAATTAGTCTGAATGCCGGTAGCTCGTCAGATGAGGCTAGTCGCCGTTTTGGTACAGGCGCTTGGCAGCAGGGAATGACGGCCATTAGTGAATATATTTCTACAGGTGAGCTGCCTAATATCGACAAAATTAAAGTGCCTTCTCAGGGCTCCCAAAGTGCTGCCGGTGTGGAGCTTGGCATGGCACTGACTGGTGAGCAGTACAAATTGGATGTGGGCTCCACGCCATTAGGCCAGGATTTAAATACGATTGTTGGTGGTGTGCAGTGGTCGCCGCAGCTAACTGATTATCTGAAATTGATTCTGACGGGAGAGCGTCGAGCAGTGACTGATAGCCTACTTTCCTACGTCGGAGCAAAAGATAAATTTATTGGTAAGACCTGGGGCCAGGTCACCAAGAATGGCGGTAGTGCTCAACTGAGTTACGACGATGGTGATGCCGGCTTCTACGCAGGTGTCGGGCTGTATAACTATATTGGTGAAAACGTACCAAGCAATGATAGCTTCACCGGGAATGCGGGTGTTTATATACGCCCATATCGTGCTGATGACCGCGAGCTGAAAACCGGTATCAGCATGACTTACATGGACTTCTCTAAAAACCTCAGCTACTTCAGTTACGGGCAAGGCGGCTACTTTAGCCCGCAGGACTATATCAGCGTCTCCTTCCCGGTGGATTACTCGCAGAAGTTTAATAACTGGACAATGTCGGTTGGCGCATCGCTGGGTTATCAATCTTATAGCCAGGACGAAAGCCCGTATTTCCCAACCGACTCAACCGCGCAGTCCCTACTGGAATTACTTGCTGCTAATGGTTTTGCCAAAGAGGCGTGGTATAGCGGTAGTAGTGAAAACGGTATGGGCTATAACTTGCGTGCCGCAGCCGACTACAAAGTTAATAAAGATATGACGATTGGTGGCCAGGTCGGCTATGACACCTTTGGTGATTACAACGAAAGTACCGCGCAACTCTACTTCCGTTACCTGCTGGGGAATAATTAATCATGCATGACGCGCAGCTTTTGCAGTATTTTCAAAATCAGCAGACGCAACCGGGTTGGTTTTCTCTGCTCCACATCATGATAGACAGCATGGTGGCGAATGCTGGCGAAGCAGAAAGCCGCCCGTTTCTGATACAAATGGGTGATACATTGGCTGGGCGTCACCCGTTAGCATTAGCGCGAACTGTGGGTGAGCTCGAAACGCAGATAAATGTTCAGCTCGCTCGTTTCAACTGGGGCTATATTGATATCGAAGCCAGCGAAACGGCGATGTTGATTCGCCATATGGCTTTACCTGTTCCTGCGGATGAAGCGCAACAGGCTTCCTGGAATAGCGCGTTTAGCGCGGTTCTGGAAGGAGTATACGCCCGCTGGTTACGCGATCAGGGCGGAAAACCGCATGTGTCGCTGTGGCGCGAGTCTTCACCGTCGGCAACAGTGGTACACTTTCGATATCAAAATAGTCGATGAGGTGCTTCAATGTTGCAGCGATGCAAAACGCTGATAGTGGCAGTCTTTGCCTTGATCTTCTGCCAGCAAGCGCTGGCAGATAATGCATGGGATAGCTATAAATCACGGTTTTTAATGCCTGATGGTCGCATCGTCGATACCGGAAATAAAAACGTCAGCCACACTGAAGGCCAGGGTTTTGCCATGATGATGGCGGTGGTCAACGATGATCAAACCAGTTTTGATAAAATGTGGAGCTGGACGCGAAAAACCCTGAAAAATCCCGAAAATGGTCTCTTCTACTGGAGATATAACCCGGTCGAGGCGCAGCCGATCACCGATAAAAATAACGCCACCGATGGCGATACTTTTATCGCATGGGCGTTGCTTAAGGCGGGAGCAAAGTGGAAAAACCAGGATTATCTCAACGAATCAGATGCGATTACCAAGGCTCTGGTAGCTCATAACGTTGTACGTTTTGCGGGTTACCAGGTGATGCTGCCCGGAGCCAAAGGTTTTAATCTTAATACCTACGTGAATCTTAACCCTTCCTATTTTATTCTTCCGGCCTGGCAGGATTTTGCTAACCGCAGCCATTTAATGGTGTGGAAGGATTTGATTAGCGACGGGCAGAAGTTGTTGGGGAAAATGCACTTTGGTGATCCACAACTCCCTTCTGACTGGGTTTCACTCTATTCTGATGGTCACACCGTTCCAGCCAAACAGTGGCCTGCTCGTTTTAGTTATGATGCGATTCGCGTTCCACTTTATGTATCATGGTTTAACCATAGCAGCCCGGAGCTTCAGGTTTACAAAAACTGGTGGGGACGTTTTGCACGCGACAAAACGCCTGCCTGGGTGAATGTGACAACCGGCGATCCAGCTCCATATATGATGAACGGTGGATTGTTGGCGGTGCGCGATTTAGTGCTACAGTCGGCAAGCGTGGAGCAGCCGCAAATTATGGCTCAGGATGATTATTATTCTGCGAGTTTAAAGATGCTGGTGGCGCTGTCGGTGAGGTGATGTTTGTTCGTGCACAACCCCCTCACCCGAACCCTCTCCATCAGGAGAGGGAACATCCTGAAGATTTCCCTGATAAGCCAGCCTCAACACCTAAACATCACTACAATGCAGTATACTCAGCCTGCTTAAGAATATGCCCTATACGGCACGGTAATTGCGGAGAGTAAGTTTGCGAGTCAGTCGTTCATTAACGATTAAACAAATGGCAATGGTGTCAGCCGTTTCCATATTGTTTATTTTCATTTTTATCGTGGTACAGCTTTTCCACTTTGTGCAGCAAAGCCGCTACGACACTGCAAGCCAGATGGAGAAAATCGCCCATTCGGTGCGTATTCCGCTGTCTGCAGCAATCCTTAAAGCAGATATTCCCCAAGCTGAATTCATTCTTAATCAAATACAACCCTCCGGGATTATCAGCCGGGCAGATGTTGTTTTACCAAACCAGTTCCAGGCGTTACGCCAGAGCTTTGCACCGGAACGCCCGATTCCGATGTGGATTGCTCGCCTGTTTGAGCTCCCGGTGCAAATTTCGTTACCGCTGTATTCACTTGAGCGCCCGGCAAACCCGCAGCCGTTGGCTTATCTTGTGTTGCAGGCGGATTCCTGGCGGATGTACAAATTCATCATTAGTACGATTTCCACGTTGTTGACCACATATTTGCTATTGGCGCTAATTCTCTCGGTTGCCATCAGCTGGTCGATTAACCGTTTAATTGTGCACCCGATCCGCAAAATCGCTCGTGAGCTCGACAGCTTGAGTCCGCAAGATGCGGCGAGTCATCAGCTCAAACTGCCGCATCTTCATCATGATGATGAGATTGGTATGCTGGTGCGTAGCTATAACCGCAATCAACAAATGTCGCTGCGCTTGCATGAAGAAATGAGCGCTGTGAGCACCAGAAACATGCTCACAGAACTGCCAAATAAAGCCCTGTTCCTGGCGTTGCTTGAGCAACTCACGGCGAGTGGGAAGAACAGCACACTGATCGTGATTGCCAGCGAAACCTTGCAGGATGCAGCCGGTGTATTAAATGAAGAGCAGCGCGAAATGCTGTTGCTGACGCTGGTCGAAAAAATTAAAAGTGTTCTCTCGCCGAATATGGTTCTGGCACAGCTTAGTGGCAATGACTTCGGCATTATTGCGCATGGTGTTCAGGACGCCTGGCAGGCCATGGCACTGGCAAAGCAAATCCTCACTGTGCTCAACGAAAAATTACCGATTCAATCGATCTCCCTTAAGCCTACGGCCAGCATCGGTATTGCGATGTATCACGGCGGTTTGGCAGCAGAACAATTGTATCGCCGCGCGGTATCGGCGGCATTTTCCGCCCGTCGCCATGGCAAAAATCAGATTCAATTCTTTGACCCTGAGCAGATGGAATTAGCTCAACGCCATCTGACTCAGGAACAGGATTTATTGAACGCTTTAGAGAACCAGCAGTTCGCTATTTGGCTGCAACCGCAAGTCAACATGCTTACCCGCGAAGTTGTCAGTGCGGAGGTTTTGCTGCGTATGCGACAGCCTGATGGCAGTTGGGCGTTACCTGACGATTTGATTGCGCGTATTGAAGACTGTGGCCTGATGTTCACCATCGGCAACTGGGTACTTGAAGAAGCTTGCCGCGTCCTGGCGGGTTGGCAGAGCCAGGGCATCACGATGTCGTTGTGTGTGAATGTCTCTGCACATCAGTTGCTGCACGAAGAAATGGGCTCGTCGTTGTTAGAGTTGTTGACGCGTTATCGCATTCAGCCGGGCATGTTGATTTTGGAAGTGACGGAAAGTCATCATATCGACGATCCGAAAAGGGCGATCGGTATTTTGCGCCCGTTGCGTAAAGCCGGAGTGCGCATCGCATTGGATGACTTTGGGATGGGCTATGCCAGCCTGCGCCATTTGCACCATTTGAAAGCGCTGCCGGTAGATATCCTGAAACTCGACAAGAGCTTTATCGATGGCCTGCCGGAAGACAGTGCGATGGCTGGCGTGATTATCGGTATGGCGAAAACTCTTGGGCTGAAACTTGTAGCCGAAGGGATTGAGAACCAGGCTCAATGTGACTGGCTATTAAACGAAGGTGTGACTCTTGCTCAGGGTTATCTATTCTCCAGGGCCATGACTCTTAAAGAGTTTGATGCGCAGTATCTATCTACCCCTCAACAGTAAATGATTTGTTGTAATTGTTACTTGGCTGGCGCGAGTCAGCTCAATTATTTAACAATTATGTTTACAAATTAGCGCGATATCACTTTTGAGTGTTTTTGTGGGTGTTATTTTCGATGCCGCAAGCCGAAAGGTTTGCGGAATCTTCACCTCTCAAGGACACCCTATGAAACTCTCTCTTTTCAAAAGCCTCTACTTCCAGGTTCTGACGGCAATCGCTATCGGCATCTTGCTGGGACATTTCTACCCAGAGTTAGGCGCGCAGATGAAACCGCTCGGCGATGCGTTCGTTAAACTGATTAAAATGATTATCGCGCCGGTTATCTTCTGCACCGTTGTGACCGGCATCGCTGGCATGGAAAGCATGAAAGCTGTCGGCCGTACCGGTGCCGTGGCGCTGCTTTACTTCGAAGTGGTCAGTACCATCGCCCTGATTATCGGCCTCATCGTAGTAAACGTGATGCAGCCAGGTGCTGGCATGAACGTTGACCCGGCAACTCTTGATGCTAAAGCGGTAGCAATCTATGCCGAACAGGCGCAACAACAGGGTATCGTGGCGTTCTTGCTGGATGTTATTCCAGGTAGCGTTATCGGTGCTTTTGCCAGTGGCAATATCTTGCAAGTGCTGTTGTTTGCAGTGTTGTTTGGTTTTGCACTGCATCGTCTGGGCCACAAAGGCCAACTGATTTTCAACGTCATTGAAAGTTTCTCGCAGGTCATCTTCGGCATCATCAATATGATCATGCGTCTTGCGCCAATCGGTGCTTTCGGGGCCATGGCGTTTACTATCGGTAAATATGGCGTGGGCTCGTTGGTACAGCTCGGCCAGCTGATTATCTGCTTCTACATCACCTGTATTCTGTTTGTTGTGCTGGTCCTGGGGTCTATTGCCCGCGTGACAGGCTTCAGCATCTTCAAATTTATCCGTTACATCAAAGAAGAGCTGCTGATTGTGCTGGGCACATCTTCATCTGAATCTGCGCTGCCAAGAATGCTCGATAAAATGGAAAAACTCGGCTGCCGCAAATCGGTGGTGGGGCTGGTGATTCCAACCGGTTACTCATTTAACCTTGATGGTACCTCCATTTATCTGACGATGGCGGCGGTGTTTATCGCGCAGGCAACCAACAGTCACATGGATATTTTCCATCAAATCACGCTGTTGGTGGTGTTGCTGCTCTCCTCCAAAGGAGCTGCGGGTGTGACCGGAAGCGGCTTCATTGTGTTGGCTGCGACCATCTCCGCTGTGGGCCACCTACCGGTAGCCGGACTTGCGCTGATTTTGGGTATTGACCGCTTTATGTCGGAAGCTCGTGCGCTGACAAACCTGGTCGGTAACGGTGTTGCGACGGTCGTAGTGGCGAAGTGGGTGAAGCAACTGGATGAGAAACAGTTGAAAGAAACTCTTGATAATCCACATTCCGCAAAAAAAGTGAGCGAAGTCTCGTCTTAACCCTCTCAATTGCCCACAGTGACTTGCCCTCGCTGTGGGCTGCTGCGCATAATTGACCCCTGAGCCATTTTCTTTGGCGTTTTTTTCAATTTTAAAGTGACGTTTCCGCGAAGATGCGGTCAAACGGAGTGGTGAAATGCCACTTGTGGTGGCTTTATTGCGTAATGCTATGTCGCTATTACACTTTTTAATCAGGATTGTTTTCCAGGGGTTCACATGCAGGGCACCAAAATTCGACTCTTAGCTGGCGGATTGCTGTTGGTCGCCGCCGCCAGTAATGTGCAGGCAGAAGCACTTCAGCCCGACCCAGCCTGGCAACAAGGGACGCTGGCCAACGGTTTTCAATGGCAAGTCCTGGCCACACCTCAACGTCCTAGCGATCGTATTGAAATTCGTCTGTTGGTTAATACTGGTTCATTGACTGAAACCACCCAACAGAGCGGCTATAGCCACTTTTTACCTCGTCTGGCGCTGACACAAAGCGGCAGCTTGCAGCCGTTACAGGCTCGTTCTTTATGGCAGCAAAGTGTGGACCCAACGCGTCCGCTGCCCCCGGTTATCGTCTCTTATGACTTCACGCTGTTTAATCTCAGCCTGCCAAATAACCGCAATGATTTACTCAAAGAAGCCTTAACCTATCTTTCAGACAGTAGCGGCAAAATGGCCATTACCCCAGAAACGGTGAATGTCGCGCTGCAAACTCAGGATATGGTCGCCACCTGGCCGATGAACACTAAAGACAACTGGTGGCGCTATCGCCTGCAAGGTTCCACGCTGTTGGGCCATGACCCGGCAGAAGATCTCAAGCAGCCGGTTGATAACGAACAACTGAAGGCGTTTTACCAGAAATGGTATACCCCGGATGCAATGACGCTGATTGTGGTGGGTAATGTCGATAGCCGTAGCGTAGCCGATCAAATCAACAAAACTTTTGGCACCCTGACCGGCAAGCGCGAATCACCAGCACCGGTTGCAACCCTTTCTCCGCTTAAACGCACTCCGGTAAGTTTGATGACCGATAGTGTGCGTCAGGACAGGCTCTCACTGATGTGGGATAACGCCTGGCAGCCTATTCGTGAGTCTTCTGCGCTATTGCATTACTGGCGTGCAGATCTCGCCCGTGAGGCGCTGTTCTGGCATGTGCAGCAGAATCTAAGCAAGCAGAACCAGACAGACCTCAACCTGAGCTTCGATTGCCGTGTGCTATACCAGCGTGCGCAATGTGGCATTAACCTTGATTCACCTAACGATAAACTGAATGCTAATTTGGCGACCGTGGGCAAAGAGTTGCTTAAGGTGCGTGATAAAGGGCTTTCGCAGGAAGAATTTGATGTGTTAATTACACAGAAAAAAGCTGAGCTTGCCAAGTTGTTTGCCACTTATGCGCGTACTGACACCGACGTGTTGATAAGCCAGCGCATGCGTTCACTGCAAAACCAGGTGGTTGATATCGCACCGGAACAGTATCAGAAGCTGCGTCAGAACTTCCTGAACAGTTTGACGCTGAACATGCTGAACCAGGATTTGCGCCAGCAGTTGTCTCAGGACATGGCTCTGGTGTTGTTGCAACCGCAGGGTGAACCTGAGTTCAATATGAAGGATTTGCAAGCCACGTGGGATAAAGTGATGGTTCCTTCGAAGGCACTTCCGATAACGGATGAACCTAAGCAGGATACGACTTCAGATATTCCTCCGGCTCAGTGACCGTAAAATAAAAAGGCGCCTTTCGGCTAATGCCGGTCACTTAAGGTGACCGGCATTGTTTTTTAAGGGATATTTCGACCTTTTTTCTCTCACTTCCCTTGCATATTCACGCTCACGCCTCGAGGGGAGTTTTAGCATCGCTGCGTTG